>NZ_JBEYVC010000020.1:0-103613 GCF_040643855.1 Streptomyces sp. NPDC047072
GTCCTCAAACGCCGGACGGGCTGAAATCAGCCCCTCCGGCGTTTGAGGAGCAGGGGTCGAAGGGGGCAGCGCCCCCTGGGGATGGGACGGGTAGGGGCGGCGGGGGCGAGAAACGCTCTGACCTGCACGTTCGCCCACTCGGCACGCCATTGTCAGACCCCTGCGGTAGCTTCCAAGGTACTGGGCGCAAAGGCGCGACACAGCACGGCCACAGGGGTGGGTGGACGATGACGGACGGTACGGCGACTACGACGGATCTCGATCTGAGGCTCGAGAAACACCGGACCGAGCTGACGGGGTACTGCTACCGCATGCTCGGCTCCTCCTTCGAGGCCGAGGACGCGGTGCAGGACACGATGGTCCGGGCCTGGCGGAGCTACGAGAAGTTCGAGGGCCGCTCCAGCCTCCGCTCCTGGCTGTACCGCATCGCGACCAACGTCTGCCTGGACATGCTCACGGCGGGCAACAAACGCGCGAGGCCGATGGACCTCACCGAGTCGACGCCCCTCGCCCAGGCCGCCCTCTCCCCCCGCCCCGACCACACCTGGCTGGAGCCGATGCCCGACGCCCGCGTACTGCCGACCGTGGAGGACCCGGCGGAGGCGGCCGTCGCCAAGGAGACCGTCCGGCTCGCCTTCATGGCCGCCCTCCAGCACCTCCCGCCCAAACAGCGCGCGGTCCTGATCCTGCGCGAGGTGCTGGCGTGGAAGGCCAGCGAGGTCGCCGAACTGCTCGACACCTCGGTCGCCTCGGTCAACAGCGCCCTCCAGCGGGCCCGCGCGACCCTCGCCGAAGGGCAACAGCACGGCGCCGAGGCGGCCGTCTCCGACCCGCTCGACGAGGAGCAGCAGAAACTCCTGGAGCGCTATGTGAAGGCGTTCGAGGGCTACGACATGACGGCGCTGACGGCCCTCCTCCACGAGGACGCCATCATGACGATGCCGCCGTTCGACCTGTGGCTGACCGGCCACGACGACATCGCCGGATTCATGACGACGCTCGGCTCGGCCTGCGAGGGCTCCCGCCTGCTGCCGGTCCAGGTCAACGGCCTGCCGGGCTTCGCCCAGTACAAGCCGGACCCGGAGAAGGGCGGCTACAGCCCCTGGTCGATCCAGGTGCTGGAGATCTCAGACGGCCGGCTCACCGGGTTCCACTTCTTCCTGGACACCCAGCGCTGGTTCCCCCTGTTCGACCTGCCCCTCCATCTCGAAGGAGAGCCCGACCAGACCGAGGAGACCGTGTAGCGCGGGGTCGGCGTCGCGCAGTCGGATCCGGCCCCCGGCCCGGCGGGCGGTGAGCTGGAGCCGCGCGAGCAGGTCGACGGCGGCGAGCCCCGGCGGCCCGAGACCGGCGACATCGCAGACCACGACTCTCGCGCGGGTGCGCTCCATCAGCACCCGCAGCTCGTCACAGAGCCCCCTCACCTCGTCCCGGGTGACGGGGCCGGTCAGCACGAGTACGGCGGGTGTCATGGCGTCCACGAACGGTAGACCGGGCGGGCGGGGGTAACTCATCGGTCACGCACGATCACGTTGACCTGGGGGCCGCCTTCCCCCGAGGGTTACCTGTATGCGCCACCCATCAGCACCTCCCTGGATACGTCACGCCCTCCTCGCCTTTGAGAAGTTCCCGTGCGAGGAGTCCCCGTGCAGGGAGTGCTGACCGGCTTCGCGGTGATCGCGGTGGTCATCGGCGTCGGCTATCTGATCGGCCTGCGCGGTTACCTCGGCGACCAGGGGCGCGAGGTCCTGACCAAGCTGGCGTTCCATGTGGCGTCCCCGGCCCTGCTGTTCACGACCCTGGCCCGCACCGACCTCTCCGTGATCTTCTCCAGCCGCCTCCTGGTCACGGCGCTCAGCACGGCGGCGGTGGCGGGGGTCTTCGTCGCGGTGGGTGTCGTACGGCACTGGGGCGCGGGCCGTACGACGATCGGCGCGCTGTGCTCGTCGTACGTCAACTCCGGCAACCTCGGTATCCCGATCGCGGTGTACGTCCTGGGCGACGCGTCGCTGGTGGCGCCGGTGCTGCTGTTCCAGCTGGTCGGGGTGACACCGGTCGCGCTGACGGTCCTGGACCTGACGTCGGGCGACGCCAAGAAGGGTCCTTTGTGGCGCCGCCTGCTGACGCCCCTCCGCAACCCGATCGCGCTCGGCTCGCTGGCCGGTGTGGCGGTCTCGGCGGCGGGCGTGCACGTCCCGTCCCCGGTCATGGACCCCCTGACCCTCATCGGCGGCATGTCGGTCCCGGCCGTCCTGCTGGCCTTCGGCATCTCCCTGTGCGGCAGCACGATGCCCGGCCGGGGCCCGGACCGGGGGCTCGTCCTGCTCTCGGTCGCGTTGAAGTCGGTGGGCCAGCCGGCGGTGGCGTGGGCACTGGCGGCGGGGGTCTTCGGCCTGCGTGGCGCACCGCTCCTGGACGTGGTGGTGACGTCGGCACTACCGGCGGCCCAGAACCTGTTCACCTACGCGTCGACCTACGGCGTCGGCGTGCGATTGGCCCGCGACTCGATCCTGGTGTCGACGGTGCTGTCGGTACCGGTGCTGGTGGGGGTCGCGGCGTTGTTGGGGTGAGGCCCTCAGCTCAGCGGGAAGATGCCGGTGTCCAGGGCCAGCTTGAACGGTGCGGGCAGCGTCAGTTCCTCGCCGTACTCCACTGAATCGAGGACTCGATATGTGCCGCTCTGCGGTTCTCCATAGAGCGTCGCCGTGGGACGTCCCGACTGCCAGGCGTCCAACAGGAGATAGAGCGGTACGCCTGCCACCGCGTATCCGTGAGCCTTCTTGATGCGATCGTGGTTCGCATTGCTCTTGGACGTGACCTCGACGACGAGTTCGGCTTCGCCCGCATGCACGCGCGTTCCGCGGCGCAGGGCAGCCCTCGGCACCACGCACAGGTCTGGCATGAAGAGGCCACCCGACTCCGGGCACGTGAGGCCGAGTGTCTGATAGACACCCCAGTCGTCTGGAATTGCTGTGTACAAGCGACGCTGCACCAACTCAGCAGTGTCGTTGTGTTCTTCGGACGGCGGCGGCGGCACGGTGACGATCCCTTCAATGATCTCCACCTTGCTGCCCTCGGGGGCGTCCGTCTCCTCCCAGACACGGACGATCTCGTCCCAATCCGTACCCTCAGGGACCCCGGACTCGGCTGCGAGTGCGCTCATGGCGGTCTCCGTTCGTCACGTCACCGATCCCAGCATGCCGAACGGGACCGGCGGCGGTCCACCGATCCCGTTCACCCAAATGAGGAAATTCCAGGTCAGGCGATACGTTCCAGCACGACAGGCGACCCTGCGAAGCCCGTACCCGCCGCCCCGATGTCGTAGGACCCCTCGATCGACTCGAGCGCGTACTCGAAGCGTTCCGGGGTGTCCGTGTGGAGGGTCAGCAACGGCTGGCCCTCGGTCACCGTGTCGCCGGGCTTGGCGTGCAGTTCCACGCCCGCCCCCGCCTGCACCGAGTCCTCCTTGCGCGCACGCCCCGCGCCGAGGCGCCACGCGGCCACGCCGATGTCGTACGCATCGAGGCGGGTCAGGACGCCCGAGGACGGTGCCTTGATGACGTGCTGTTCGCGCGCCACCGGCAGCTCCGCGTCCGGGTCGCCGCCCTGCGCCGCGATCATCCGCCGCCAGACGTCCATCGCCGAACCGTCGGCCAGGGCCTTCGCCGGGTCGGCGTCCACGCCCGCCGCGTCGAGCATCTCGTGGGCCAGGGCGAGGGTCAGCTCGACCACGTCCGAGGGGCCGCCGCCCGCCAGGACCTCCACCGACTCGCGGACCTCCAGCGCGTTGCCCGCCGTGCGGCCGAGCGGCGTCGACATGTCCGTCAGCAGGGCCACCGTCTTCACGCCGTGGTCCGTGCCCAGGCCGACCATCGTGGACGCCAACTCCCGTGCGTCCTCGACGGTCTTCATGAACGCGCCGGTGCCGACCTTGACGTCGAGCACGAGCGAGCCCGTGCCCTCCGCGATCTTCTTCGACATGATCGACGAGGCGATCAGCGGGATCGCTTCGACCGTCCCCGTCACGTCCCGCAGGGCGTACAGCTTCTTGTCGGCCGGGGCCAGTCCGTCGCCCGCCGCGCAGATCACCGCGCCGGTGCCGTCCAGCACCGACAGCATCTCCTCGTTGGAGAGCAGCGCGCGCCAGCCCGGGATCGACTCCAGCTTGTCCAGCGTGCCGCCGGTGTGGCCGAGGCCGCGCCCGGACAGCTGCGGGACGGCCGCCCCGCACGCCGCCACCAGCGGAGCGAGCGGCAGCGTGATCTTGTCGCCGACACCACCCGTGGAGTGCTTGTCGGCGGTCGGGCGGGAGAGCGACGAGAAGTCCATCCGCTCGCCCGACGCGATCATCGCCGCCGTCCAGCGGGCGATCTCGCGGCGGTTCATGCCGTTGAGCAGGATGGCCATCGCGAGCGCGGACATCTGCTCGTCGGCGACCTCCCCGCGGGTGTACGCGTCGATGACCCAGTCGATCTGCTCGTCGCTGAGTTCGCCGCGGTCCCGCTTGGTGCGGATGACGGAGATGACGTCCATGGCCATGCAGGGCTTTCCTTCCGGGAATTACTTGGTGAGATGCCCCGGCCCGAAGGCCTGCGGGAGCATCTCCGACAGCGGCAGGATCCCCTCCGGGGTCTCCAGGAGGAGATCGGCGCCGCCGAACTCGTAGAGCAGCTGCCGGCAGCGGCCGCAGGGGACGAGCACCTCGCCCCGGCCGTCCACGCACGTGAAGTGCGTGAGCCGGCCGCCGCCCGTGTTCTGCAGCTCCGAGACCAGTCCGCACTCGGCGCACAGGCCGAGTCCGTAGGAGGCGTTCTCGACGTTGCAGCCGGTGATCGTGCGGCCGTCGTCGACCAGGGCGGCCACGCCGACGGGGTAGCCGGAGTAGGGGGCGTAGGCCCGGGACATGGCGCCCCGGGCGGCGGTCCTGAGCGCGCCCCAGTCGACGCCCGTCACTTGCCCTGGCCCTTCCGGTACCGCATGCCGTCCGCCTTCGGCATCCTGAGGCGCTGCGCGGACAGCGACAGCACCAGCAGCGTGACGACATACGGGGTCGCGCCCACGAAGTCGCTCGGGACCTCGTCGGTGGTCAGGTACCAGACCAGGACGCCCACGGCCACGACGGCGCTGATGACACCCTGAACGAGAGCCTTCTTGTACAGCTTCCAGCCGGCCATCGCGACGAGCAGCACGAACAGCAGGAGGAGCAGCGCGTGGACGGTCTCGCCGCCGTTGCGCAGCTGGAGCGCGTCGGAGTAGCCGAACAGGCCCGCGCCCATGGCGAGTCCGCCGGGCCGCCAGTTGCCGAAGATCATGGCGGCGAGACCGATGTAACCGCGGCCGCCCGTCTGGCCTTCGAGGTAGGTGTGCGAGGTGACCAGCGCGAGGAAGGCGCCGCCGAGGCCCGCGAGGCCGCCGGAGACGGCCACGGCCGCGTACTTGTACTTGTAGACGTTGACGCCGAGGGACTCCGCGGCGATCGGGTTCTCGCCGCAGGAGCGCAGCCGCAGACCGAACGGGGTGCGCCACAGCAGCCACCAGCTGGCGACGAACAGCGCGATCGCGAGGACGGTGACCACGGACAGGTCGGTGACCAGGCCGCCGAGGATGCCGGCGAGGTCGGAGATCAGGAACCAGTGGTGGTTCTCGATGGAGTGCAGCCCGCTGGACAGGCCCGGGACGTCGAAGTCGGGCAGCGAGTCCACCGGCGGGGACTGCTTGGGGTTGCCGCCCGCCTCCGCCGCCTTGCCGTCCACGAAGAAGAGCTTGGCGAGGTACTGGGTGGCGCCGAGCGCGAGGAGGTTGATCGCGACACCGGAGACGATGTGGTCGACGCCGAAGGTGACGGTCGCGACCGCGTGCAGCAGACCGCCGAGGACACCGAAGCCGACACCGCACAGCAGACCGAGCCAGGGGCTGGACTGCCAGCCGATCCAGCCGGCCCCGAAGGTGCCGAGGATCATCATGCCTTCGAGGCCGATGTTGACCACGCCGGAGCGCTCGGACCACAGACCGGCCAGGCCCGCGAGGCCGATCGGCACGGCGAGGCTGAGGGCGGCGGAGACCTGGCCCTCGGAGGTGAGCTGCTCGGAGCCGGAGATGACCCGCACCGCCGCGATGAGCAGCAGGGCGCCGGCGACGATCATCAGGATCTGGCCGAGCGAGCGGCCCGACCGGGTCTCGGCGCTGTCCGCCTTGGGGGCCGCGGGGGGCGGCGTGTCGGTCATCGTGGCAGTCATCGCGCCACCTCCTGCTTCTGGGTCGGGGTGGCGGCCTGGGCGGCGAGCTCGGCGCCGACCCGCTGCTGCTGGCGCTTGAGTCCGTAGCGTCGTACGACCTCGTAGGCGATGACGACGCACAGGACGATGACGCCCTGGATCACGCCGAGGATCTCCTTGTCGTAGCCCTCGAACTCCAGGTGGTTGGTGGTGCGCTCCAGGAAGCCCCACAGCAGGGCGCCGAGCGCGATGCCGATCGGGTGGTTGCGGCCGAGCAGCGCGATGGCGATACCGGTGAAGCCGATGCCGACCGGGAAGTCGTTGCTGAACTGGTGGCTGTCGTTGAGCAGGGTCGGCATACCGATCAGGCCGGCGACCGCGCCCGAGATGACCATGCTGGTGGCGACCATCTTCTTCACCGACACACCGCTCGCGGCGGCCGCGGACTCGGACTGGCCGACGGTGCGCAGGTCGAAGCCGAACCGGGTGCGGCCGAGCACGAACCAGTAGGCGATGCCGACGATCACGGCGATGACGATGAAGCCCCACAGCTCGCCCGCCGCGCCCGTGTCGATCTGGAAGAAGTACGACGACTCGGGCAGCGGCTTGGTGGAGACGACGGTGCCGCCGGCCTGGAGTTCGGCGAGCTTCCCGGGCTGGAGGAGGTAGGCGATGATCGCGGTGGCGATGGAGTTCAGCATGATCGTCGAGATGACCTCGCTGACCCCGCGGGTCACCTTGAGGACGCCCGCGATGGCCGCCCACAGGGCGCCAGTGCCCATGGCGCACAGGATGATCAGCGGGATGGAGATCCAGCCCGGCGTGGTCAGCGCGCCGCCGAGGACGGCGGCGATGAACGCGGCGATGCGGTACTGGCCGTCGACGCCGATGTTGAACAGGTTCATCCGGAAGCCGATGGCCACCGAGACGCCCGCCAGGTAGTAGGTGGTCGCCTTGTTGAGGATGTAGACCTGGCTGTCGCTGGCGGAGCCGTAGGTCACCATGTCGCTGAAGGCGGCGCCCGGGTTCTTGCCGGTGGAGAGGATCACCAGGGTGGTGACGACGAGCGCGGCGACGATCGCGAGCAGCGGCGCCGCGACGCCGAGGAGCAGCCGCTCCTTGTCGATGCGTTGGGTCAGCTTGTTCATCGGGCGTCGTCCTCGTCGCTCTCGGCGTCCGTCGTGTGCTCCAGGTGGCCGGTGGCCGCACCCGTCATCGCGGAGCCCAGCTCCTCGGGAGTGATCGTGGCGGGGTCGGCGTCGGCGACCAGGCGGCCGCGGTACATCACCCGCAGGGTGTCCGACAGGCCGATCAGCTCGTCCAGGTCGGCGGAGATCAGCAGCACGGCCAGGCCCTCGCGGCGGGCCTCGCGGATGTGGTCCCAGATCGCGGCCTGTGCGCCGACGTCCACACCGCGGGTGGGGTGGGCGGCGATGAGCAGCTTGGGCGCGTGGCTCATCTCGCGGCCGACGATCAGCTTCTGCTGGTTGCCGCCGGAGAGGGAGGCGGCGGTGACGTCGATACCGGGGGTGCGGACGTCGTACGACTGGATGATGCGCTCGGTGTCGCTGCGGGCCGCCTTGATGTCGAGCAGCTGGCCGCGGGAGTTGGGCTTCTCGGTGACATGGCCGAGGATGCGGTTCTCCCACAGCGGGGCTTCGAGGAGCAGGCCGTGGCGGTGGCGGTCCTCGGGGATGTAGCCGACGCCGGCCTCGCGGCGGCGGCGGGTGGGCGCGTGCGAGATGTCGGTGTCGTCGAGGGTGATGACGCCGGCGTCGGGGTCGCGGATGCCCATGATCGCCTCGACCAGCTCGGACTGGCCGTTGCCCTCCACGCCGGCGATGCCGAGGACCTCGCCCTTGTGGATGGTGAAGGAGATGTCGTCGAGGATGATGCGCTCGACGCCGTCGAGGTCGGTCTGGGCCAGGCGCAGGCCGTCCAGCTTGAGCAGCGGGACGTCGGTGACCGTGGACTCCTCGGTCTCCGGGGTGGGCAGTTCGCTGCCGACCATCAGCTCGGCGAGCTGCTTGGGGGTGGTGCCGGCGGGCTCGACGGTGCCGACGGTGGTGCCGCGGCGGATGACGGTGATCTCGTCGGCCACGGAGAGGACTTCGCCGAGCTTGTGCGAGATGAAGATGACCGTGAGGCCTTCCGCCTTCAGCTCCCGCAGGTTGTCGAAGAGGGCGTCGACCTCCTGCGGCACGAGGACGGCGGTGGGCTCGTCGAGGATGAGGGTCTTGGCGCCGCGGTAGAGGACCTTGAGGATCTCCACGCGCTGGCGGTCGGCGACGCCGAGTTCTTCCAGGAGGACGTCCGGGCGGACGTTCAGGCTGTACGCCTCGGAGATCTCCCGGATCTTCGTACGGGCCTTGGCGCCGATGCCGTACAGCTTCTCCGCGCCCAGGACGACGTTCTCCAGGACGGTGAGGTTGTCGGCGAGCATGAAGTGCTGGTGGACCATGCCGATGCCGCGGGCGATGGCGTCGGCGGGGTTGTTGAAGGTGACGGTCTCGCCGCCGACCGTGATGGTGCCCTCGTCCGGCTGCTGCATGCCGTAGAGGATCTTCATCAGGGTGGACTTGCCGGCGCCGTTCTCACCGCACAGGGCGTGCACGGTGCCGGTGCGGACGGTGATGTCGATGTCCTTGTTGGCCACGACACCGGGGAAGCGCTTGGTGATGCCGCGC
Source organism: Streptomyces sp. NPDC047072 (assembly GCF_040643855.1). Taxonomy (NCBI): domain Bacteria; kingdom Bacillati; phylum Actinomycetota; class Actinomycetes; order Kitasatosporales; family Streptomycetaceae; genus Streptomyces; species Streptomyces sp. NPDC047072. Next base: position 8,903 of record NZ_JBEYVC010000020.1, read on the forward strand.
AGTTCGACGGCAGCGGGAGGGCTGGACGCGTTGATGGCGCACTCTCCTGGGGGAAAGGGGCTGCGTAGGAGGGGGCAGGCGTCGGCGACGCTAGCGCGGCAACTCCGCGCTACACGCGTAGAGTTGACACATTGTTATGGCTCGGCGAGGGGCTTGACAAGGCCCCTGCGCCGAGCCGGGGTTCCGGCGGGAACCGTGAGGTCAGCTGGTCTTGACCTTGACGGTGCCGTCGATGATCTTCTTCTTCGCGTCATCGATCTGCGTCTTGATGTCGTCGATGAAGCCACCGCTGGTGGAGAGGCTGACACCGCCCTTGGCCAGGGAGTAGATCTGGTTGCCGGTCAGCGGCTTGCCGTCGTTGACGGACTTGATGAAGTCGTAGACGCCGGTGTCGACGTTCTTGACCATGGAGGTCAGGATCGAGTTCTTGAACTTGGCCAGACCCGGGATGTTGTACTGGTCCGAGTCCACGCCGATGGCCCAGGCGCCCTTGACGCCGGAGACGGCCTCGATCGAGCCGTTGCCGGAGGAACCGGCCGCGGCGTAGATCACGTCGGCGCCGTTGTCGAGCATGCCGGACGCGGCCTCCTTGCCCTTGGCGGGGTCGGCGAAGCCGGAGAAGTCCGAACCGTGGGTCAGGTACTGGACGTCGACCTTGACCGAGGGCTTGGTGTCCTTGACGCCCTGGGCGTAGCCCGCCTCGAACTTCTTGATCAGCGGGGTGTCCACACCGCCGATGAAGCCGACGTGGTCCTTCTTGGTCTTCAGCGCCGCGGCGACACCGGCGAGGTAGGAACCCTGCTCCTCGGTGAAGGTGATGCTGTCGACGTTCGTGGCCTTCGCCACCGAGTCGATGAGGCCGAAGCTGACCTTCGGGTACTTGGGGGCGACCTTGTCGATCGAGGTGGCGTAGGAGAAGCCGACTGCCACGATCGGGTTGTAGCCGGCGTCCGCCAGGTCGGTCAGGCGCTGCTCGCGGTCGGCCTCGGTGTCGGAGCTCTTGGCGGTCAGCTCCTTGATGGAACCGCCGAACTCCTTCTCGGCCTTGTCGGCACCGCGCGCGGCGGAGTCGTTGAAGGAGCGGTCGCCGCGGCCGCCGACGTCGTAGGCGAGGCCGATCTTGATGCCGCCCTTGCCGCCGTCCGACGACGAGGAGGACGAGCTGTCGTTCTCGGAGGAGGTGCTGCCACACGCGGTGGCAGTCAGTGCGAGAGCTGCGGTCGCGATACACGCAGCGGAAAGCTTGGCTACCCGGCGCACGGGAGGCTCCTTCACCTGACCTGAGCGCCTTGTCGGCGCTTCATGTGAGCACCATGCCAGTGCTCGGGCCTGCACGCCCCTGCGGCGTCGGCTTCGCGGCATCGTAACGCGCGTAGATGTCGGAAACAGACCCCCAACGAAGCCGTTATCGATTCGAGGCAAACACCGTCTGAACTGAGGCTCTGGGGCCTTCGCACACCCTGGTTGCGATGAGCGCACGATTGGCTTACGAGCATGTTGCGCCGGGTGGCGGAACGGCCCCCGCGGGGGCCGTTCGCCGGGATCCGATCAGCTCGCGGCGTCCAGGAGGGCCGCCGCCGTGAACATCTCCACGCCTACGGTGATGGCGTGCTCGTCGGCGTCGAAGTCGCCCTGGTGCAGGTCGCGCACGGTCCGCTCGCCGGGCGTCCGCACGCCGAGGCGGGCCATCGCGCCCGGGACGTGCTCCAGGTACCAGGAGAAGTCCTCGCCGCCGAGGCTCTGCTCGGTGCTCTCGACGGAGTCGGCGCCGCGCCGGGCGGTCATGGCGGTGCGGATCAACTCGGTGGAGTCCGCGTGGTTGACGACGGGCGGGACGCCCCGGACGTAGTTGATCTCGGACTTGGCCCCGTGCAGGTTGGCGACCTCGTCGATCGCGGCGACGACGATGTCGGGGGCCTGCCGCCAGGCCTCGATGTCGAGGCAGCGCACGGTCCCGGAGAGTTCGGCGTGCTGCGGGATGACGTTCGGCGCGTGCCCCGACTCGATCCGGCCCCAGGTGACGGCGAGCCCGGCGCGGGTGTCGATGCGCCGGCCGACGATGGCGGGCACGTCGGTGACGACGCGGGCGGCGGCGGTGACGAGGTCGGTGGTGAGGTGCGGCCGGGCGGTGTGGCCGCCGGGCCCGTCGAGGGAGATCTCCAGCCGATCGCACGCGGAGGTGATGGCGCCGGTCCGCAGCCCGATCCTCCCGGCGTCGACGCGCGGGTCGCAGTGCACGGCGAGGATCTGCCCGACCCCCTCAAGCACCCCGCAGTCGATGGCGTCGGCGGCGCCGCCGGGCAGCACCTCTTCGGCGGGCTGGAAGAGCAGCCGCACGGGCCGCGGCAGCAGCCCCTTCCTGTCGAGCTCGGCGAGGACGAGACCCGCGCCCAACACCACCGTCGTATGCACGTCATGCCCACAGGCGTGCGCCCGGTCGGGCACGGTCGAGCGGTACGAGCACTCGCTCTTGGTGTCCGGGATGGGCAGGCCGTCGATGTCGGCGCGCAGGGCGAGCATGGGGCGTCCGCCGTCCCAGTCGCCGATGTCACAGATGAGCCCGGTCCCGACGGCGAGCACGCGCGGCTTCAGCCCGGCCTTCTCCAGCCGTTCCTTGATCGCCGCGGTGGTGCGGAACTCCTGGTTGCCGAGCTCCGGGTGCATGTGCAGGTCGCGCCGGAACGCGACGAGTTCGGCGTGCAGCGACGCGGGAAGGGTGCCGGGGAGCTGTTCTCCGGCGGGGTCGACCTCGGACTCTGGTGACATCAGTTGCTTCACCCTCTTAAGCGTAGGACGCCTCAGTGGCCGCCTGACCCTCGATCAACAAAACTTCAACCCGTCAGGGGAGGAAAATCTGGCCGCTCGACGCATGGGACTGGCTGGAGGTGGGTAGAAACTCCGTTTCCCCACGGATACCACGGGCAGTCGCCCACGCGCCGGTTTGTTCACCTGTCGGGACCGGACGGCGGCGAAACCGGGGCAGAGTCCCGGAACCATCACCGCCGGAACGCGGCCGGGCACCCAGGGTGCACGGATCACGGAATTCACCCGGACGGCGGGATCCCGATGACGCGGACCCGGTTCAGCGACCCAGCCACTCGTCGAGTACGCGGCCACGCTCCGCGCCTACCTCGGCACGGCACTGGAGACGGGCGCGCTCGCCGTACCGCACGACGGCCCGGTGTCCTGGACGTCCCACGAGGACCTGGCGGAGGCGGCAGCGACGGCCCTGACGGAGGAAGCCCCGCTTTACGGCATCACGCCCCCGCTGACCGCACCCCGCACGCTGGACTTCACCGAGATCGCCGCGATACTCACCCACACCACGGGCCGAACCGTCACCCGAGTCGTCATGGACGACGACGAGTGGACGACCGCGGCGATCACGGCCGGGGTGCCGCGCCCGCTGGCGGAGTTCCTCCTGACGATGTTCACCGCGTCCCGGGAGGGAGAGTTCGCCGTGACGGACCCCACGCTGGAGACGACGATCGGGCGCCCGGCGAGGACCGTTCAGGAGCTGGTGGAGACCGTCGCGCGCTCACGGTGACCGCAGGCCGGCCCTCGTCAGCCGGGCTTCCTCGCCACGACGTACGCCCGCGGGTACTTCTTGCCGTCCAGCGCCTCACAGCGCACCCGGCTGACGACCTGGAGGCCGGCCGCGGTGAGAAGTCCGGCGACCGTGTCCGGCGTACGCCAGTAGTAGTCGAGGTCGATCTCGTGACCGAAACGTTCGGTCAGATGAAGGCGATCGTTCTCGTCCGAGGTCTGGAACCCGAGGAGGACATGCCCACCGGCCCTCAGCACACGATGGAACTCGGCGAAGGCGGTGGGAAGTTGGTCGTCCGGGACATGGATGGTCGAGTAGAGCGCTGTGATGCCGCCCAGCGTCCCGGACGGCAGGTCCAGAGCCGTCATCGAGCCGACGTGGAACCGGAGTTCGGGATGGGCACGGCGGGCCAACTCCACCATCTTGGGCGAGACATCCACCCCGAAGACGGGAATCCCGAGTTCATGGAACCGGGCGGTGGCGTGCCCCGGCCCACTGCCGACATCGGCGACCGGCCCGAGGTTCTGCTCCTTCACCAACTCCGCGAACCCACTGATCAGACCTCTGTCCAGGGTCTGAATCCCGAGCCAGTCCGAGAACTGCTCGGAGTAGGGCTCGGCGATGGTGTCGTACGCGGTTCGGGTGGCCCGTATGAAGTCGGGGGTGTCGGCGCTCACGGGCTGCACCTTAGCGACGCCGACAGTGCCGTTGCGGCGCACCGGGCACCCGACACGCAACACCCGACAGCCGCTCGCCGCCGACCCACCCGGCGTGCAGGCGAGACGCGACCGCGCACGCCCCTACTCCGGCCCACAACCCAACAGCCCCTACGACGAACCCACTTGGCCCCCGCTCTCCCCAGGCCGCCCGCTCGCTTCTCCCCCGCGCTGGAGGGAGCCGTGTCAGGGGTGACCCGAAGGGTCATCGGCGAAGCCGACGCGCAGCGCCCTTGACTCGGCTCGCGGAAGCGCGACCCTCAGAAAGAAGCGGGCGGCCCAACGGCCACGCCTAAGCAGCCGCCAACTCACACCACACGAACTTTCCCCGACTCCCGCACCTGGCCAACGGCTGCCACCCCCACACATCGGCACACGCCTTGACCAACGCGAGCCCCCGCCCCGCCTCCCCCAGCTCCCCCAACTCACCGGGCGGCTCAGGAAGTTCAGGATCCGCATCCCAGGCCCCGACCCGCAACACCCCACCCGCCCACCGCACCCGCAGCGCAGCGGGCCCTTTCGTATGCCGTACGGCATTGGAGACCAACTCCGCGGCGAGCAGCTCCGCGGTGTCGACGAGCCGGATCAGCCCGTGCATCGTCAGAACGAGCCGAAGGGTACGACGGGCAACGGTGACGGCACGGACGTCGTTGGGGATGTACAGCGTGTACTCCCAGGGTTCGTTTTCAGGCATGGGTCAACTCCAGTTCGACAGAGCGATTTCGCAGAGTGCGCGTTACGCCACCGACGGTAGACCTGTAATTCCAGGTCTAGCAATCGAATCGCGTAATCTGACCCCGAACGAGTCGCGCCCACCGGCGTGTTGATCCGAGGAGCGCTCCATGGCGGGACTGAGGCCGGAACCCACTGCACGCCAGATGCGACTGGGGACCGAACTCCGCAGACTGCGGGAGCAGGCCGGCCTCACAGGACGGGAAGCGGCCGCCCTGCTCGGGGTGAGCTCCGGCCAGATCAGCCAGATCGAGTTCGCCCAGACCGGAGTGAGCGAGAAGCGCCTGCGCACCATGGCGGCCAACTACTCCTGCTCCGACGAGAAGTTGATCTCAGCCCTCGTACACGTGGCCACCGACCGGACACGCGGCTGGTGGGAGGAGTACCGGGAGCAACTGCCCACGCCGTTCCTGGACCTCTCCGAGCTGGAACACAACGCCACCTTCCGATGGGACGTGGACCTGCTGCACGTGTCGGGCCTCCTGCAGACCGAGGACTACGCACGGGCACTCTTCTCGACCCGCATCCCCGAACTCCCCGATACCGATCGCGAGTTGCGCGTGCGGCACCGCATGCAGCGTCGGGTGATCCTCAAGGGGCCGACACCGATCCCCTACCGGGCAGTGATCCACGAGGCGGCACTACGCATCAGAGTCGGCGGCCGGACCACCTCGCAGACCCAGCTCGCCCGCATCCTGGAACTCTCCGAAGCGGATCACATCACCGTCCGGATCATCCCGTTCAGCCTGGAACGCTTCGACGACACCGGCAGCGCGATGATCTACGCCGGCGGCAGCATCCCCAAGCTGGACACGGTGGTCCGCGACGCCCCACACGGCACGGTGTTCATCGACGCGGAGACTCAACTCGGCGTCTTTCGAACGCTCTTCCGTAGAGTAGAGGCGGCGTCACTCGATCCCGAACAGTCCCGCGACCTGATCCACCGGCTGGCCAAAGAGCTGTGAGGCACCCGATGAACACCCCCGACATCTGGCGGAAGTCCTCCTATTCCGGCGGCGGCGACGGCAACGCCTGCGTGGAGGTGGCCCACCTGCACTCCCGCATAGCCGTACGCGACTCCAAGGCCCCGGCCAAGGCGACCCTCGTCTTCCCCGCCGCCCCCTTCACCACGTTCCTCGAATCCCTCAAGTCCCCCCACCCCACCCCCCGATGACCACCAGGCAAACTCCACACGGCGCCCCGCGCCTTTCCCCCTGACGGCCCCCGAACCCCCGCTAGGGTCACCCCGTGACCGCCGACACCCCCGACTTCATACGGGCCACCCGCACCGCGTACGACACGATCGCCGAGCCCTACACCGAGCAGTTCTCGGACTGGGCAGGCATCCCCACGCTGGACAGAGCCCAGATCACCGGCTTCGCGGAACTCGTGAAGGAGCAGAACGCCGGCCCGGTCGCCGACATCGGCAGCGGCCCAGGACACGTGACCGCGGCGCTCCACGCACTCGGCATCCCCGTCTTCGGCGTGGACGTCTCCCCGAAGATGGTGGAACTGGCCCGCAGAGCCCACCCGGCCCTCCGCTTCCACGTGGGCTCGATGACCTCCCTGGACCTACCGTCGGAAACCCTGGGCGGCATCACAGCGCTCTACTCGATCATCCACGTCCCGGACGACCACCTACCGCAGGCCTTCGCCGAGTTCCACCGAGTCCTGTCCCCCGGCGCCCACGCCCTGATCGGCTTCCAGTACGAACAGGGCGACCCCCACATGCACCTCGACGAACGCTACGGCCACAAAATCTCCCTGGACTACTGGCTGCGCACCCCGGAAGCAGTGGCCGCCCCCCTCACCAAGGCCGGCTTCCAGGTGATCGCCCGAGTACTGCGAGAACCCCTGGACGACGAGAAGCTGCCCCGCGCCTACCTCGTGGCGAGGAAGCCGTCGTAGTGGTGCCTCCGCACCCACCGAAAGGCGACGAGCGGACAGCGGAGTGACCGACGTTCTTCCCCTGATAGGCCTACCGGAAGGGAAGGTTGAGCCAGGGGCTGGCGGGGTCGGACATCAGGATCCGGTGGACGGTGACCATGTCCTGGTACCAGCTGCCGAACTTCTCGTTGTCGAACTGCAGACAGCGACCGAGGATGAACGCGGCGGAGAAGTCCTGCCAGGACTCGTAGCAGCGAGCGGCCCGGAGCCCGGCTTCGACGACGGCGGCCTCGGCCTCCGGCAGGGCGCAGTAGCGGGTACTCAGACCCCAGCGAGCCATGCAGGAGGCCCGGCCCAGATCCCACGCGTCGGCTGAGCTGACGTACTGCCCCTCGCCGAGAATGCCGTCAGCACGCATGCGGGCCTCGTAGCGGGTGATACGACCGATGAGCTGCTGGACACCCTTGACACGCGCCTCGGTCTCGGCCGCCGGGAAGGGTGTGGTCCTGGTGACCCCGTCCGAAGTGAGAAGGACCTCGCCCTCCGCCCGTCGGCGCAGAACTTGGGCGGCCGCGTCGAGCCAGTAGCCGGTCTCGACGCACCCGTCGACGTCCTGGGCAATGGCCCGGCGTAGGCCGAGGGCGAACTCCCACTGGGAGTCGGCGCCGTTGGTGGCCAGCAGGGCGCCTTGCATCTCCTGCCAGCCCTGGTGGCTGGTGACACCCCACGACTTGCGCAACATCCGCCGCTCGGTCTTGTAGCCATGGCCGTGGTAGGCGAGGGCGTTCCAGGGGCGGCCCTGGTGGACGATGAGGTGGGCGCCGCAGGCCAGACCGTGGGCCACGGGTCCATGCAGCGGGCCACCCACCCGTAGTGTCCGCAGCGCTGCTTCGTCGGAGGGGCCGGCGCTCTGTGTGGCGTACCGGGTCCAGGCGTAGGACTGCGGCGGGGCGCCGGGCAGGAATGCCTCGCAAGGACTCCCCGGATTCACGACGATCATGTCCGGAAAGCCAGGTCTCCAGCTCTCTGCGACCCATTTGAGCTTCGCCCACTCGAACACCCGCTGCGGCTCGGGCGCGGGCAGCATGCCCTCGGTGTACACCGCCCAGATCCGGCCCCCGGCAACCCGGGGGTCGCTGTCGAACACGTAGTAAGTGCTCAGGATCTTGTTGGCATCCGCCTTGTCCCGCCGAATCTCGTAGAAGACCCGATTCCGCGCAAGCGCCTCGAAGTAAGCCGCCCAGTCGTTACGGCACTTGGCGTCGAACAAAGCCTGCTCGACATCCGTGGGAGGCGTCCAGACGGGCGGGACGGAAGAACCGAAACCCGCAGGAGGAGGCCCGAAGGACATTGTTCACCTTTGCGCTAGTCACGTGGTTTCGATCGCGCCGGAGACTTCTAGACCTCGTAGAACGTCAAGCGCCTTCCGGGCAGCAACACGCAAATCGCACCACACCTGAGAATTCCGAACGGCACTCTCGCTCCATTTTTCTTCAGGGGTACGAGTCATATCTTCAAGGATTGCATCCACACTCCCCAAGGGCCCACCGAGCGAGTCAGGAATTACCCCTTCGGCGATCATCCCAGAAACAACACGGAAGGAGTCATCAAAATCCAAGGCCAACTCGTCCGGTCCGACACCCAAACCGCGAACGTGGTCGATCTGTCGCGACGCGTCCCAGGAAAGACACTCCAACGACTTTTCCAACTGCCGGACAGCGACATCAACCCTCACCTGATAATCCCTTCTACGTCTCCGCCCAAATTCCCTTCCCATCCCTTCACCCGCCAGTACGCTCCTTCTCCATGATGCCCACCACCAGGATGCCATCGCAGCATCCGGCCAGTGGGGTGATCGAGCTCATTGTATTCGCGCAGCACCCACCCTTGCCCGGCGTGACCACCTCGGCCAAGGGATTCCTCTCTCCAACCAGGCGTATTGATCAATGCGCCTCGGACTTGATCCGGCCTGACCCCTCCGCTGAGAACATCTGGATTTTCCATGATGTCCTCGATCCCTTGTATAGACCCTACTGGTCCGGCCTCTTGCCGAAGCTGTTGATTCAGACGTTCACCATTTGCAGCGTTGTGGGGCCCATCAGCCCCAGTACGCCACCCTCCCGTTTCGCATGGCGTCAGCCCCAGAGGGTCACACCACATATACGGATTGGGACCGTAGGTGTCAGGGTTGGGGGCCGGAGCAAGGCCGAGGGGGTCCGGCGTGGTGTAGCGGGCGGTTTCGGGGTCGTAGTGGCGGAAGTAGTTGTAGTGGAGGCCCGTTTCGGGGTCGTAGTACTGGCCCGGGAAGCGGAGGGGGGTGTACGCCGTGCTGTCGACGGCCCAGGCTGTGGTGCCCCAGAGGGTGGAGCGGGTGCGCCAGGCTATCTCGCCGCGTTCGTCGAGCAGTTCGCTCGGGGTACCGACCAGGTCCGTGACGATCGCGAAGAAGCGGGAGTCGATCTCCTGTTGTGGGGCGTCGGCTGCGGTGATGCGTTCCGTCTGGGTCAGGGGGTGCAGGCCCCGGTGGTTCCAGGTCAACGTGACCGGGTCGGGGTGGGACGGGGACGTCGTCGTCTGTTCGCAGAGGGTTGTGCCGTCCCAGGTGAAGGTCACCTGTTCCAGCATCGATTCGCCGTCCGGGGACAGGCGTTGTTTGGCTGTGCGGCGGCCCAGAGGGTCGTAGCGGTAGCGCCAGCGTGTGCCGTCCGGGGTCGTCACCGATGTGAGGCGGTCCTCCGCGTCCCACTCGTAACGCCAGGTGTCCGGCTTGCGGGAGAGGCGGGTTTTCTGGCGGAGCGTGACGCGGCCCGCTTCGTCGTGTTCGTAGCGGACGGCTCCGGCGCGGGTGATGCGGGTGCCCGCATAAGCGCGCGGGCCGGTCGATTCGCTGCCCGGGTGGTCGGACGGCCAGGACGCCGACGTCTGGTTGCCCGCCTCGTCGTAGGCGTATGTCTCCGTCCAGTTCGGCGCGTGGACGGCTGTTACCCGGCCCGCCTGGTCGAGGTCGAAGCGGCGGAGACCGTTCAGGTGGTCGTCGATGGCCGTGAGGTTGCCGTCCGCGCGGTAGGTGTACGCGCGGTGTTGGGCAGCGGGGCCGGTGAGTTCTTGTTTCGTCAGGCGACCCACGAGGTCGTAGGCATGGGTCAGGGTCACCGACTCGCCCACCCTGCGCGTCAGTTCGCGGCCCGCCTCGTCATGGGTGAACGTGAGCGTGCGGCCCGACGTCTGCATCGCGGTGCGGTTGCCCGCCGCGTCGTACGTCCACGTCGTCGTCGCGCCGGTGGGGGTGGTGCGGCCCACCCGGCGGCCCAGGACGTCGTATGTGTAGGCGACCGCGCGGTCGTTGACCGTTTCCGACAGGACGCGGCCCGCCTCGTCACGGCGCAGGGACAGGACGGCGTCCGGGCCCGCCGCAAGGGTCAGGGCGCCCGTCACGTCGTAGACGAAGGAAGTGACCGCACCCGCCGCGTCCTTGCGGATCACCTGGCCCAGGACGTTCCGCTCGAAGTGGATCCTTCGGCCCAACGGCGCGGATCTCGCCGCCAGTTGGCCCGCCGCGTCGTGCTCATACGTGAGCGTGCGGTCGTCGAAGTCCGTCTCCTTCACAAGGCGGCCCGCGGCGTCGTAGGTGTAACTCCACGTCAGGCCCTGCGGGTTCACCACTTGCGTGAGGCGCAGTTCCGTGTCGTGGGTGAACTCGTAGCGGACGCCGTCCGGGCCCGTGCGGGCCGCCAGCAGGTCGAAGTGGGTGTACTCGTAGCGGGAGACCGCGCCCAACGCATCCGTGTGAACAACACAGTTGCCTTCGCCGTCGTATGTCCACGACTCCGAGGCGCCATCTGCTGTCGTACGGCGGGACAGGCGGCCTTCCACCGTCCACTCCAGGCGGGTCACCGCGCCCAAGGGGTCCGTGACCGTCACCGGGCGGCCGAAGGCGTCGCGGGAGTAGCGGGTCACCGCGCCCAGGGGGTCCGTGATCTCCACGGGCAGGCCCGCCGTGTCGCAGCGGACCCGGGTGGTCGCTCCGAGTGCGTCGGTGACGGACGCGAGGTGGCCGTTGTCGTCATAACCGAAGCGGGTCGTCGCTCCGGAGGCGTCCGTCACCGCCGTGCGGTTGCCGAACTCGTCGTACTGCTGCACCACGCAGGTGCCGTCCACGCCCGTCACCGTGACCGGCAGGCCCTGAGCGTTGTAAGCGATGCTCGTGTACCGGCCGTCCGGGCGGACGGTCAGGACCGGGCGGCCCGCTCCGTCGTACGCGTAACTCACCGTGCGGCCCAGGGGGTCGGTGATGGTGAGGGGGCGGTCGGCCTCGTCGTAGGTGGTGCGGGTCGTGGCGCCGTCCGGGGTGGTCACCGCTGCCACCTGCAGGTCGCTGTTGATCTCGTACAGCGTGCTGTGGCCCAGGGAGTTGACCGCCGTGACCATCCCGTCGCCGTACCTGTACGCGTAGGCGAGGTGGCCCGCCTCGCCGCCCTGCGAGACACAGCGGTCCTGGTCGTCGTACACGTAGTGGTACGAGGAGTTGTTCGTGTCGGTCCATGCGGTGATGCGGCCGAGGTGGTCGTTGGTGAACCGCGTCGGCAGACCGGAGGAGTTGGTCACCGCCGACAGGTGGCCTCCGGCGTCGTAGCCGAAGCGGAGCAGTTCCACGTCCGCCAGATGCAGCGCCGTGATCCGGTCATCGGAACACACGATCCTCAGGTGGTACCCGGCCGAGTGGACGATCGCGGTGGGGGCGCCCTCGTCGTCGTACTCGAAGGTCAGCCACTGGCCCGAGCGGTCGGTCAACTGGACCAGCAGGGCGATGCCGTCGCCGTCGCCGCCCGGGGCCGCGAAGTCCCAGAAGCGGCCGGTCTCCGGGTCGGTGACCGTGTAGTCGCCGGAGAAGTCCACCGTCAGAGGCCACTCGACGCCCGCGAGCGGCAGCACCGGGACGCCCGGCGCCGGGTGCGGGTACGCCAGCAGCGAGCCGTCCTCCCGGACGAACACGACACCCTCGGCGTCCACTTCGAGGCGCTGGTCGGCCGTCGAGGTCCAACTCGGGCCGAACCAACGGCCCGAGCGGTACGACGACTCGAACTGGCGGGAGAAGGTCAGGGGGAGGCGGGCGGGCAAGGAGACGTCCGTGGCGGGGAGCGACATGCGGCCCGTGGCCATGTCGATCGGGTCGCTGCCGAACGTCTTGCACCACAGTCGGCGGGCCGTGTCGCGAAGGGACGTGCGCACGCTGTCACGTGCGGCGCTCTTCGCCGCGTCCTTGGCCGCCGCCCGGGCCGCGTCGCTCAACGCCGCCCGGCCCACCCCGCCCGCGCCCTTCCCACCGATCAGGTTCGACGCCAAGTAGCCCAGCGCGTCGCCCGGGTCGCTCGACCAGCCTGTGCCCAGCAGGGACATCGGCAGGCGTTCGGGGTGGGCCGCCGTGCCGACCAGGCCCGCAAGCAGCAGTTGGGAGTTCTTCATCCACTCGCCGGGGTGGGTCAGGTTGTAGACGTCCAGCGGGTTGACCGTGCGGGCCAGTTTCAGCATGTCCGCGCCGCCGCGGAGCAGACCGCCGACCATGTGGGCGTTGTTGAGCTGGGTGCCGACGAACAGGTCCGCCGCGTCCGCGCCCATGCGGTCGGTGAACTCCGGTTTCGGCGGGGCCTGTTCGAGCGCGGCGGCGATCCGGCGGCGGGCCTCGTCGGCCGCGTCCGTGCGCTGTCGGCGGGCCTCCGCCAGGATCTCCTCGGCCTCGCCACGGGCCGCCGTACCCGGGTCGACGAAAGCGCCCGGCCTGACAGGCTTCGCACCCGGGTCGCCGCCCGCCTCGGCGGTCGCGTTGTACCGCTCGGCAGCCTGGGCGTATGCCTTCTGATCGGCTTCGTAGGCGTCAGCCGCCCGCTGTGAAGCGTCCTGCGCCCTCCGATACGTGTCGATCGCCGACTGCGCCTGCTGCTGCGCCCAACGGACCGTGTCCGCGTACGACTCCAACGCGCCGGCCGCCGCCGTGCACGCGGCCGCCGCCGTCAGCCACTGCTTGGGCTGGACCTCGAACTTCGCGCGGAACGCGTCCGCCGCCTTGCCCTGCCACTCGGCCGGGTCCAGCGAGCGCATGCCCTGGCCGACGTTCTCAAAAGCCCCGGCGAACTTCCGCAGATGCCCGGCCCGTTCCCGAAGCGCCGACTCGCTGCCGTGGAGCAGTTCCCTCGGGTCCTCGCTCTCGCCCAGCGCGCGTTCGGCGACCGTGCCGCCGAGGCGGTTGTTCACGCCCTCGCCGAAGTCCCTTACACCTTCGGCCAGTCCGTCCGCGCCGACCGCCGACAGGCCGTCAGCCACACCGTCCGCAGACCAGTTGACCGCCTCGCCGACGCCCTTGCTGACGCCGTCCGCCGCGCTCTCCAGGCCGTCGCCGAAGTCGTCGACCAGATCCCCGAAACCCATCAGCCCTCGTCCTCACCCGAGTTGGGCGGTCCGCTCCACTGCCAGTCCGTGCGCGGGTCGAAGAGCGCGTCCGGTGTCACCGTCGACGTTGAGACATCCTCCGCCGCCTGCGACCAGGCCGCCTTCACCTCGTCCTGGCCGGACGTGAACGACTCCGCGCTGTAGTCGGCGTTCGCCACCTGGGAGACGGGGTTGTCCTTCAACGTCTCCGACCAGGAACGGGACTTGACCTCGTCCGAAGACAAGTAGGGGTTGCCCGTGCCTGCCGTCCACACCGTCTTCAACGTGTCCGACACGTACTGTTCCTGCTCGTGGTACAGGCCCGCCGACAGGCCGAGCCGCGCCGCGAACTCGTTCGCGTCCTGCATCAGCGAGCGCACACCCCAGCCCCAGCGGTCGCAGAAGTCCGAGAACACGCCTTGCAGACCGTCGTCGCCCGTTTCCAGGCCCGTCAGCGAGAGGTCGTCGAAGCCGCGGCCCAGGTTCGCCTCGATGTCGAAGCCGAAGTCCTTCAGCTCGTCCATCGCCTGGTTGATGCCCCGGGTGATGCGGGCCATCGCCTCCGGATCGGCCTGGTAGCCATCGCTCACGCTTCGGCCCTCACGGAATCCACGGCCACCGCGTCCGGCACGATCCCCACAACAGGCGGCAGTGCGAAGCCCGTTGCGCTCCCCGCGTCCACCGCGATCCCCGTCGGGCCGTCCGCTCTCGGAATCGCCTGGTCCAGCAATCGCGCCCCGTACACCGGTATTCGCTCCGGCACAGCCTCGCCGCGCGCCTCCGCGAACCGCTCCAGCGCCGCCTGGTCCGTGAAGGCGAACAGCCAGCGGATATCGCCCGACTCCGCCGACAGCAACGAGCCGTCGACTACCGGCACCAGCACCTCACGGCGCCGGAACTCGCCCACGATCTCCCGCGGGTTGTCCACGTCAGCCACCCCCGTCGTAGCCCTCATCGAACGTCGCACAAGCGAACGACGATGCTAGACGATGCGGCTGAGACTCAGCCCGTCGCCACCGCCGACAGCCGGGTCACGTCCCGTGCCGTGCCCGTCACCCCCGACAGGAACCCCTGCGCCCGGGGCGAGGCCGTCTCCGTGAGCCAGTCCGGGTCGATGTCGCAGACCGCCACGCGGACCTCCGTGCCGGCCAGGGCCAGGGGGAGCGTGTGGACGACCGTCGAGGGGAAGCTGAGGATCGTACGACCGATGGGGCCGCGGCGGGCGATCAGTTCGAGGGGGAGGTCCGGGCGGACGATCTCCAGGCCCGTCTCCACGGCGAGTCGGTGGAGCTTGTCGGTCGCCTCGCGGCGGTGGGCGAAGTAGCGGGTCGCGCCATGGGTCTTGGCCAGGCCCCGGACAGCCTCCAGGTAGCGCTCGGCGTCCACCACCCCCGTCTCCACCAGCGAAGTACCCACCATGTCCGCGCCCTTGGTGATGCGGGGCGGGCCGAAGCGGGCGCGGGTCCAGGCGAAGGCGTTGGCCGAGACCGTGACTCCGGGCGGGGTCTCCGTCATCGGCATCGAGGAGAAGATCTCGACTCCCCGGCCCTCCCCCGGCGTCAGGCGTTTGCGGGCCGCCGCCGAGATCGGGGCGAAGGCGAGGTCGCGGGGGCTCGGGCGGCCGCCCTTGCGGTGCCAGCGCACGAGCCGTTCACCGCGGGCCAGTTGGGCGACGAACTCCATCGTGGCCGTGCCGTCGTCCACGACGACCACGTCGGGGGCGCGGGTGATCGTCAGCAGCAGTTGTACGTAGCGGGAGAAGGGGTCGCCCAGGACGATGCGGTCGGCCCTGCGGACCATGCCGGCCAGGCCGCCGATCGTCTGGAAGGGGGCCGCCGGGCCGCCCCTCGCCTCCTCCCAGCGGACCTCGTGGTCCGCCTCCCGGGCCAGCTCGGCCATCCGGCGCAGCTGGCCGCGGGTCATGGGGTCGGTCGGGGACAGCACGACGAGGGTGAGCTCCGCGCCGGGCGCGTGGGCGTGCGCCCACTCCAGCACGTTGAGCAGCTGGACCGGGCTCTCGACGAAGGCGAGAGTGTGGGGGCCGGTGTTCCCGGCGCGGGGGCTCATCGACGTACGACCGTCCCGTCGTAAGGCGCTCATGAGGGGCGCGTAAGCAGGAGACGCGCCCGGCCCGGAGCTGCTCCGGGCCCGGCGTTCACAACTCAGACCGAGACCGGCTCGCCCGCCGCCGCGGCGATCTCCGCCTCCGCGACGACGCCCGAGACGCGGCGCAGCTTCTTCATGGGGCCGAGCTCGGAGTCGTAGACCTTCTTGACGCCGTCGCCGAGGGAGGCCTCGATGGTGCGGATGTCGCGGACCAGGCGCTGAAGGCCCTGCGGCTCGACGGAGGCGGCCTGGTCGGAGCCCCACATCGCGCGGTCCAGGGTGATGTGGCGCTCGACGAACACCGCGCCCAACGCCACGGCGGCCAGCGTGGTCTGGAGGCCCGTCTCGTGGCCGGAGTAGCCGATCGGGACGTTGGGGTACTCCTCCTGGAGCGTGTTGATCACGCGCAGGTTGAGCTCCTCGGCCTTGGCCGGGTAGGTCGAAGTGGCGTGGCAGAGAAGGATGTTGTCGCTGCCCAGGACCTCGACCGCGTGGCGGATCTGCTTCGGCGTCGACATGCCGGAGGAGAGGATGATCGTACGGCCGGTCGCGCGCAGGGCGCGCAGCAGCTCGTCGTCGGTCAGGGAGGCGGAGGCCACCTTGTGGGCCGGGACGTCGAACTTCTCCAGGAAGGCGACGGCCTCGGTGTCCCACGGGGAGGCGAACCAGGCGATCCCCTTCTCCTTGCAGTACTCGTCGATCTGGCGGTACTCGTCCTCGCCGAACTCCACGCGGTGGCGGTAGTCGATGTACGTCATCCGGCCCCAGGGGGTGTCGCGCTCGATGTCCCACTGGTCGCGCGGGGTGCAGATCTCGGGGGTGCGCTTCTGGAACTTCACGGCGTCGCAGCCGGCCTCGGCGGCCACGTCGATGAGCTTGAAGGCGTTCTCCAGCTCGCCGTTGTGGTTGATGCCGATCTCGCCGCAGATGTAGACGGGCTGGCCGGGACCGGCGATGCGCTCGGTACCGAAGGTGCGCAGACGGGAGTTGACAGTCATGGCAGGCGATTTCCTTACTTGGTGAGGGAGTCGAGAGAGGGGCCGAGGATCCAGCTGGCGATCTCTCGGATCGCGCCGTCGCCACCGGGGACGGTGGTGACCGCACGGGCGGCGCCGCGTACCACGTCGTGGGCGCTCGCGACCGCCACGGGCCAGCCCACGAGGGCGAAGCACGGGAGGTCGTTGACGTCGTTGCCGACGTAGAGCACGCGCTCGGGCGCGATGCCCTGCTCCTCGCACCACTGTTTGAGGGCGAGGTCCTTCCGGTCGATGCCGTGCAGCACGGGAAGCTTCAACTTCCGTGCGCGCGCGGCCACTACCGGGTTCTGCTCCGTGGAGAGGATCAGCATCTTGAGGCCCGACTTGCGCAGGGCGGCGATGCCGAGTCCGTCGCCGCGGTGCACGGAGACGAACTCCTTTCCATCGGCGTCGATCAGCACCCGGTCGTCGGTCTGGGTGCCGTCGAAGTCCAGGACGACCGCGTCGACGTCCTCAAAAGAGGGCTGGGTGCCCGTGTCGAGCAGGGGGGCCAACGCCCTTGCTCGGGCGAGGTCGTGCGGGTCGTCGATCTCCAGCACCCGTGCCGGGTCGGTCCGTACGAGTTCGGTACGGCCGAAGAAGCGGTGCTGGTGCTTGCGGAAGCCGGCCGCGTCCATGCCGTAGACGGCGCCGGTCTCCAGGAAGTCCTGGGGGCGGTCCTGGCGGCGGGGGCGGAACGACTTGTCGTGGTTGACGCCGTAGCCGCCGCCGACGGCAGCGTCGGCCTCCTCGACGGTGCCGGCGCGGGCCTCGTCGTCGGCGTCGCGCCACACGAAGCCGTGGAAGGGGGCCACCGTCATGGCGGAGTCCGCGCCGTTGTCGACGATCGCGCCGACCACGCCGTCCACGTCCTCGCGGACGATGAAGGGGCTGGTGCACTGGACGAGGAGGACCACGTCCACCTGGGCGCCGTGCAGGGCCTCGTGGGCGTCCAGCGCGTGCAGGACGGCGGCCTCGGAGGTGGCGGTGTCGCCCGCGATGGCGGCGGGGCGCAGGACGACCTCGGCGCCGGCGGAGCGGGCCGCTGCCGCGATGGCCTGGTCGTCGGTGGAGACGACGACGTCCGTCACCAAGCGGGAGGCCAGGCACTCGCGGGTCGCCCTCGCGACCAGGGGGACTCCGCCGACGGGGAGGAGGTTCTTCGCGGGTACGCCCTTGGAGCCGCCGCGGGCGGGGATCACCGCGAGCACGCGGCGCACGGATGCGTGTTGGGCGGCTTGCGGGTGGGACATCGGGGCTGCTCCTTGGGCTGCTTGCGAAGAGTTGGGGGTCGTTCGTCGGGTGCGGGTCTGTGGGGGCTGGTCGCGCAGTTCCCCGCGCCCCTAGGTGGGTTTCCGTTCAGCGGTGTTCACAGTTCGCCCATTCGTCTGATCACCGGCGCCACCCGCTGTACGCCGTGGCGGTACGCGCCTCGTGCCGCGCGGCGGACTATCTGGCGGACCGGGCCCGGGTCCTTGTCGTGGGCCGGGGCGCCGGGGAGCGGGGTGCCGTCGGGGGCGAGGTGGTGGCGGGCGAGGATGCCCGGGAGGTAGCCGGGGGCCGTCTCGGGGGTGTAGTAGGGGGTCAACTCCGGCAGGCCGCCCGGGTGGTCGAGCAGCTTCGCGATCCGCTCGCGCGCCGCGTCGAAGGCGTGCGCGTACGAGCCGTCCGCCGCGACCCCCTGCCGCGCCACCCACTCCTCGTCCGCCACCGGCCGGTGCCCGGCGTCGAGTTGGTCCCAGGAGGCGAGGCAGCCCGAGCCGACGAAGTGGTGGTTGCCGAGGACCTCGCGGATGCCCAGGTCGGTGAGGACCACCGTGGGGATCCGCCGGTGCAGGGACTCCAGCGCGGCCGTCGAGCTGACGGTGACCAGCAGGTCGGTGCGGTCGAGGACCTCGCCCATGTTGCCGTAGACCAGGCGGAAGTTGGCCGGGGGTTCGAGCCGCTGGACCAGCTTCTGGTACGGCAACTCCTCGATGTGCGTGGTGTGTTCGCCGGGCTTGGAGCGCAGCTTGAGCAACACCTCGCGCTCCGGGTGCAGTCGGGCGTGCCCGATCAGCCGCTTCAACAGGTACACCCGGTCCCGGCGGTTGTCCGGCACCGAGGGCTGGACCGCGAACACCACCGTGTACGGGTCGTGTTCACCCTCGTAGGAGGAACCGCCCAGGAACGGCAGCGCCACCTCCGTCACCGACGAGGCGTCGGCGCCCACCCCCTCGTACACCGCGCGGAAACGCTCCGCGTCCTGGCGGGAGTTGGCGAGGACGAGGTCGGCGCCGTGCCGCAGGAGGAGGCCGTCGGCGAGCTTCTCATAGACGACACCGACGTAACCGGTGACGACCACGGGCCGCTCGGTGCGGCCCTGCCACACCCGCGCCAGTCCGTGCAGCATCGCCTGCACGCCGCCGCCGACGAGCGAGAGCACGACGATGTCGTACGACTCCTCGGCCATGGCCCGCAGGAACTCCACGGCCGTCACCTCGCGCAGCGAGTCCGCGCGCACCCCTACCTCGTCGAGCTGGCGTGCGGTGGGGGTGGCCCGGCCGCGCAGCAGATAGCCGTCGAGGGCGGGATCCTGGGCGATGCGGGCGGCGGTCAGCGCACCCCACTTCCAACGGGTGTCGGAGTCCGCGAGGATGGCGATTCGGAGTTGCTTCGTTGCACTTGGCGGCACGTCGAAGACGCTAGGAAGCAATTTCTAGGTGTTGCCCAACCGCGAATCAACGAAAAGTTAACAAAGCCCGTCCGAGAGCCGAACTGGCCCGTGGAAGACCGGGAAGTACACGGGATGCACTGTTCCGACACATGGAGTTCACCCCCTGTCTCCTCACCGATAAGGTGTGCTGCCGGACCGCCTTCTAGCGTTTCTGGGGTGCCTAAGCTTTCCGTGATCGTGCCGTTCTACAACGTGCAGCAATACGCGCCCGACACCCTCCGAAGTCTTCGAATGAATGCGCGACGCGACTTCGAGTTCGTTCTGGTCAATGACAGATCGAAGGACGAGACGCCGGCGATTCTCGACCGCGCGGCGACGGACCTTTCGGACGTCGCGCAGGTCAAGGTCGTCCACCACGAGGTGAACGGAGGACTCGCCACCGCGCGCAACACCGGTCTGGACGCGGCGACGGGCGAGTACCTGACGTTCCTGGACGGGGACGACTGGCTGGCCCCGGGCTATCTCACGGAGCTGGTGACCGCCATCGAGGACCTGGGCTGCGACTTCGTGCGCACCGACCATGTGCAGGCCACCGCGCGCGCCCGGACCGTGCACCGGGTGCCGGTGGGCCGCCGGAACGAGGTGCTGGACCCACGCGCGGCGATCCTGCCCGCCGACCGCACCACCTCCGTGGACTACGCCTACGCCTGGGCCGGCGTCTACCACCGCAGACTGCTCGACAAGGGCCTGCTGCACTTCACCCACGGGCTGCGCACCGCCGAGGACCGGCCCTGGATCTGGAAGCTGCACCGCGAGGCGGAGTCGTTCGCCGTGGTGAGCCTGCTCGGTGTCTTCTACCGGCGCGGGGTGGCCTCCTCCCTCACCCAGATCGGCGACGCCCGCCAGCTGGACTTCATCCGCGCCTTCGACCAGGTCGTCGAGGAGACGGCCCAGGACCCGGACGCCGAGCAGCTGTTGCCGAAGGCCGTGCGCACCTACTGCGCGATCATCGCCCACCACCTCTCCGACGAGTCCAAGTGGGAGCCGGCCGTGGCCCGTCAGCTGCGCACGCTGAGCGCGGCGGCGATAAAGCGGATGCCGCAGGACATGCTCGGTGACGTACTCGACACCATGGACCTGCGGCGCTCGTCGAAGCTGCGGCGGCTGCGGCGCCGGGTCACCACTGCGAAGGCGGCCGCCTGATGCCCCGTAACTCCCCTCCTACGACGCAGATCTTCTGCGCCTCCACGCTGTACGGCGCCGCCACCCTGGCCGCCGCGATCGACTCCGACCTCTTCGAGGAGGCGGAGCGGCGGGTGCTCCTTGTGTTCAACAACTCCGCGACCCCGGAGACCACGACCCCGCTGGACGCCATGCCCGGCTTCGAGCCGCTGCGCGCCCACTTCGACGAGGTCCTCTCCTGGAACGAGGCAATCCGCCCCTTCCACCCGGGCGCCTGGACCCCCCGCCCGGACGACGTCCCGCTCTTCGAGCGCTATCTGCGCCTGCTGTGGGGCCTCGGCGAGGACCGCGTCGAGCTGGTCCTGGAGTCCATCCAGGTCACCCCGGCGCTCACGGTGGCCCAGCTGTTCACCGACGCGCCGGTCGACGTCTACGCCGACGGCCTGATGAGTTACGGCCCCACCCGCAACAAGATCGACCCGCTGGTCGGCACCCGGGTGCGCCGGCTGCTCCACCTGGACCTGATCCCGGGCCTCACCCCGCTGCTGCTCACCGAGTTCGACGTGCCGCCGGTCGTGGTGCCGACGTCCGCCTTCCTCAAGGTGCTGGGCGAACTCGGCGAGTCCGTGGCGCAGTTGCCCCCGCTGCCGGACGACGCGGCGCTGCTGCTCGGCCAGTACCTCTCCGCGCTGAACATCCTGAGCGCGGAGGAGGAAGAGGACCTGCACGTACGGATGCTGAAGGGCGCGGTCGCGCGCGGGCACCGTACGGTCGTCTTCAAGCCGCACCCCACCGCACCGGCCCGCTACAGCCGCGCCCTGGAGGCGGAGGCGGAGAAGCTGGGCGTCGAACTGACCGTGCTGGACACGCCCGTGCTCGCCGAGGTGCTGTTCGAGCAGGCGCGGCCCGCGCTGGTCGTCGGCTGCTTCTCCACCGCGCTGTTCACGGCGTCCGCGCTCTACGACCTGCCGGCCGCCCGCATCGGCACCGAGCAGCTGCTGGAGCGGCTCACGCCGTACCAGAACAGCAACCGGATCCCGGTCGTGCTGGCGGACGCGGTGCTGCCGGACCTGGAGGACCGCAAGGGCGAAGAGGCGCTCCCCGGCGCGGAGTTGAACGCCCTGGTGGCCGCCATAGGGTTCACCATGCAGCCGCAGATCCACCCGGCCCTGCGCACGCCCGCGCAGCGCTACCTCTCGAAGCACTTCGGCCCGCGCACCCGCCGTTACTTCAGGAAGAAGCGGCTCACCTCGCTGGGTCTGCCGGGCGGTATCCCGGAGCGGCTGGCGTTTCTGCCGAACAACTCGACCGCGCGCCGGGTGGTGCGTCGGGCGCGGGCGCTGAAGAAGGCCGTACGGCGTTAGAAGTTCCCCGAGAAGGCGGGGCGTGACGGACTTCCGTCACGCCCCGTTCGTGTGTTTACGGAGCCGTTGTTCATCGGCCGTTCTTTTCATGTTTCACACGGTCATAGAAAGGTCGGATTTCATTCACGAAGTTGCAGACTTATCCCCAAGTGCTCGGAGTGGACGGGTATACCCATGCGCATCGCTGTGTTTGTCGAGAACCGCAACGGCGTCGGCCTCGCCTCGGAGATCATGCGCGCGCCGGGCGCCGGGGACCACTCGTTCCACCTGGTCACCGCGGACCGGGACGGCAACGTCGCCGGCTGGATCGAGGAGGAGGCCGCGGCCCGCTTCGACGACCTCGTGGTGCGCAACCTCTTCGCCGTGGACGAGGCGCTGAGCGCCGACGAGTTCCTGGAGGAACTCGGGTACCGCGTCCAGGCGTTCGCCGAGCAGGAGGACATCGACCGGCTGGTCTTCTTCAACGACCAGTCGCAGCGCGGCCGAAGAGTCGCCGGAGCGCTCGGCCGCACGGTCCCGCTCGTCCTGGTCCAGGACGGCCACCTCGACTTCCGCTTCAAGAAGACCGAGGCCGGGCTGCACGACCAGAACTGGTACTACGGCTCCTCCTCCCCCGCCGCCGTCTGCGTCTGGGGCCCGGCCACCGCCAACCACCTCACCTTCCGTACGGCGGACGCCAACCCGCCCGTCCACATCACCGGCGCGCTCGGCCACAGCGACGACCCGGCGCTGCTGCGCGCCGCCCGCTCCACCACCCACCGGCACGCCAAGGCGGCGGGCGAGCGGCTGCGGATCGTGCTGCTGGACCAGCCGCTGAGCAACCAGAGCAAGCTCTCCCGGAACGACCACCGCACCCAGCTGACCGAAGTGTGCGAGGCGCTCCACGAGTTCGGCGACATCGAGATCAAGCCGCACCCCTCCACGCTCGGCGGCCACCTCGACTGGCTGCGCACCCTGGAGAACGTCGAGGTCCTCGACGAGAAGGCGCTGCTGGACGCCGAGGCCCTGGACGGCTACGACCTCGCCGTCACCTTCTTCTCCACGACCTACCTCCAGACCCTGCGCGCGGGCACCCCGCTGGTCCTGTTCAGCCCGCCCCCGCTCAACATCGTCTTCCCGACGGTCAACCACCCGCTGCTGCGCAACGTCGGCACCGTCGGCGAACTCGTCGACGTGGCCGCCGAACTCCAGCGCTCCGGCAAGTTCGCGGCCAACGTGCACGGCGAGCCGGTCGAGCACTTCCTCACCTTCCACGACGACGTCCCCGCGCGGGTGCTGGCCATCATCGAGAAGGCCGCCGTGCCCGCCGAGCCGCCCGCCCCGCGCTGGACCACGGCCGAGGACACCCGCGTCGGCCTGACCCGCGCCGAGCGCGCCCTGCACGCGGTGGAGCGGCGGGTGGTCCGGCCGCGCTCGCTGGCCGTCCTCGGCCTCGGCTTCTCGTACGTCACCGGGGTCGCGATCCCCGTCCTCACCTACACCCAGGCGCTGCTCGCGCAGAGCCCGGTCGACATCCGCTACTACGACCTCGGCGCCTACACCCGCTCCGAGGACGTCATGGCGGAGCTGGAGGGCGCTGAGGTTGTCCTGATCAACAGCCTTGCGCCGTTCTGGCGTTCGGCGCTGGCCAACGAACTGGTGCAGGCGCTCCAGGACGCCGGGAAGTCCGTGGTGCTGTACGCCCACGAGACCGAGTACGTCATGAACTTCGAGGGCGGCCAGCACACCCTGCGGCACGAGGAGATGCTCCGGCTGCTGCCGAAGCTCAAGGTGCTGTGCGTCTCCACCTCGCAGGCCGACATGTTCCGCCAGCTCGGGGTGAGCGACCCGGTCGTCGTCTACAACACGGTCCCGCGCGACACCCACCGCGCCCGGGCCCGCCGTACGCCGGGCGAGCGGCCCAGGATCGTGATGGTCGGCTCGATGCAGGACCGCAAGGGCCTCGACCTGTTCTCCCGGGTCGCGGAACTCGCGTACACCCAGGGCCTGCCGTGGCGGTTCGCGTGGATCGGCCACAAGACCTGGCGGATCGGTCCCTCGACCCTGCTGTCGGACCGCGTCGAGTGGATGGGAGCGCTCTCCCGGGACCGGGTGCGCGAGGAACTGGCCGCCTCGGACGTCTTCTTCCTCTCCAGCGTCGACGACCCGATGCCGCTGTCGGTGGTCGAGGCCGTGCAGCAGCGGCTGCGGGCGGTCACCTACCACCGGGTGGGCTCGCGGGAGGTCCTCGAAGGCGTGGCCGGCTACCGCTCGTTCGCCGAGTACACGCCCGAGGCGGCCCTGGAGGCGCTGCGCCGGGTGCTCGACGAGGAGGTGTCGGAGACCGACTACCAGGACGTCGAGGACCTCTTCGACATCGACGCGTTCGCGGCCCGGATGACGACGGCCCTGGGGCTGCCGGGGCCGGGCGAGGGCTCCCGCGAGGAGCACACGGACGCCTTCGACGCCGTGCTCTCCCGGCACGGCCGCTACCTCGCCGAGGACTTCACCCGGCACATGGAGAAGGGGCAGCACGACGACGCGCTGCGGGTCGGGACGGAGATCCTGCGCCGCCGGCAGCCGGTGGACGTGCTCGTCGGCATGGCCGAGATACGGGCCCGCCGGGGCCAGACCGAGGACGCGGTCAAGCTGCTGTCCGCGGCCGCGATCGCCGGCGGGGAGCGGGCGCGGGTGTGGACGGAGGTGGCCCGGGTCGCGGAACTGCTCGGCGCGCGCGGCCGGTCCATACGGAGCCTGGCCCGCAAGGAGGCGGTCCGCATCCAGGTCGGCAACCGCTCGGCACGGCTGCTCGCCCCGGGGGGCCGGGAACAGTGAGGGAATCCTGTACGACGGTCAAGTGAACCCTTGGAGAGGGCTGGGCGAAGAGCGATCTCATCGAACAAACGCGCCCAGGGTGATGCCTAATCTGCTGGTGGACGCCACTTCTGCCTGCTAGGGGTACCACCGTGACCGAGACGGTCCTGAGCACCACCAAGCCACAGCCCGTCCCGGCCGCGCCCGCCCAGGCCGACCCCGCTCCGGTCGCGCCGGTCAAGCGCGAGGGCGGCCGGCTGCGGGCCCTGGACGGGCTGCGGCTGGTCGCCGCGCTGATGGTGGCGCTCTACCACTACGGCGGCCGCGGCGGCTTCGTGACGCAGGCCTGGGGTTCCTCCCCCAAGGAGCAGTTCCCCACCCTGCACACGCCGTTCGCCTACGGCTGTCTCGGCGTCGAGGTCTTCTTCGTCATCAGCGGGTTCGTCATCTGCATGAGCGGCTGGGGCCGTTCCCTGCGCTCCTTCTTCGCCTCCCGGGTGTCCCGGCTGATGCCCGCCTACTGGGTGGCCGTCCTCCTCGTCACCGCGGTGTTCGCGCTGCCGGCGGTCGTCTACAAGACGGTCTCGCCGAGCGACGCCCTGGTGAACATGACGCTGCTCCAGCAGCCGCTGGGCGTGGACCGGGTGCTGGGCGTCGACTGGACGCTGTGGGCGGAGATCCGCTTCTACGCCCTGTTCGCGCTGCTGGTGGTCCTGCCGGGGGTGACCCGGCGCCGGGTCATCATGTTCTCGGTGTGCTGGCTGCTGGCGGCGGCGGTCACGCAGGGCGCGAACGAGCCGCTGCTGACCATCGTGCTCATGCCGGAGTACGCGCCGTTCTTCATCGGCGGCATGGGCCTGTACCTGGTGCACCGCGACCGGTCGGACGTCTACGCCTGGGGCATCGCCGTGGCCGGCTTCCTGATCGGCCAGCACTACATGGTCAAGGAGCTGTTCAACGCCACCGACCCGAACGCCTTCGCACACCGCACGTCCTTCGGCATCATCGCCGTCGTCGCCTTCGGCTTCGTCGCGGTCGCCGCGATCGCGGTGGGCTGGCTGGACTGGGCCAACTGGCGCTGGCTGACGGTGGCCGGGGCGCTGACGTACCCCTTCTACCTGGTCCACGAACACCTGGGCTGGGTGGTCATCAAGGTCCTCCACCAGGACCTCGGCCTCCCCTCCGCGGCGACCTTCGCCCTGACCATCGCCCTGATGCTGACCCTGGCGTACGCGCTGCACCGGCTGGTGGAGAAGCCGCTCACCCCGAAGCTGCGGGCGGCGCTGAACAAGGCGCGGTGAGCTGTTCACCCGACGTTCTCCTCGTCGACCGCTGGCCCGCCGCTGGATGAGCAGACTGGTCTCATGGGTGACGCACAGCAGACGTACACGTATCCCGGTGAGCTCCGTGACGTACCCGGGTGGTTCCCTCCCCTGGACCAGATGCTCTTCTCCTGGTTCCTCGAACGGCAGGAGGAACCGGGGGACCTGCTCGAACTCGGCGTCTACATGGGCAAGAGCGCGATCCTGCTCGGACGGCATCTGCGGGACGGCGAACGGTTCACGGTGTGCGACCTGTTCGGGGGCGCGGCGCCGGACGGGGCGAATCGCGCGGAGACCTCGAAGTCGTACGCCACCCTCACCCGGCAGGCCTTCGAACAGAACTACCTCTCCTTCCACGACAGCCTGCCGCGGGTGATCGAGGGCCCCACCTCGGTGATCTCCTCCGAAGTCGCCCCGAACAGCTGCCGGTTCGTCCATGTCGACGCCTCGCATCTGTACGAGTACGTGCGCGACGACATCGGGGCGGCTCGGGAGATCCTGCGGCCGGGAGGTGTGGTGGTCCTCGACGACTTCCGGTCCGAGCACACGCCGGGAGTCTCGGTCGCCGTGTGGGAGGCGGTGCTGAACCGGGGGTTGCGGCCGATCTGCCTCAGCACGCAGAAGCTGTACGGGACTTGGGGCGACCCGGCGCCGGTCCAGGAGGAGTTGCTGACGATGCTGCGGGGCCGGGCCGACGTGGGGCTGAGCGTGCAGGAGGCGGCGGGGCATCGGCTGGTGCGGGCGCGTGCGCAGGGGATGAAGGCACCGGTGTTTCCGCGGTCCCGGCACTACGTGGCACCCGTGGCCGCACCTCGCCCCGCGCCGAAGCCACGGCGGTCTCCCGCGAGGCAGATCGCCGTGGACCTGTTGCCGCCCGTCGTCACGCGTGCGGTGCGGAAGGTCCGGGCCCGCTAGGCCGGTAGCGCCGCTCGATTCCCTCCACCAGTAGGGCCAGGCCCTCCTCGTAGTGGTGGTCGTAGTCCTCGAAGATCTCCGCGCCCGCCGCTGCCGACAGGGGAAAGTCGGCCATCAGGCGGGCGCGATCCTCTACGTCGAACCCTTCCCTCCGCTCGCCCGGCATCGGCTTCACGCCCTGTTCCTCGGTGACGAAGCCGAGCGTGTAGAAGTACGACGTCGAAGTGGCCCGGACGGCCTGGGCGATCGTGAAGCCGGCCGCCGTGAAGACGCGCAGCGTCTCCTCCATCTCGCGGGCGTGCTCTATGCCGGTGAAGCGTGAGCCGCTGAAGACCTTCGCGCCGTCGCGGTATCCCAACAGGGCCGTGCGCAGGCCCCTGTTGGACTTCAGCAGGCGTTCCCGCCAGGTGTCGGCCGGGTCCAGTGCCGTGTCGGCGACCATACGGCGGTACATCTCCGTCGCCATCTCGTCCAGCAGCGCCTGTTTGTCCTTGAAGTGCCAGTAGAGGGCCGGCGCCTTCACGTCGAGTTCCTTGGCGATGGCGCGCAGGGAGAGGCCGTCGAGGCCCACCTCGTTCAGGAGCTTCAGGGCGGTGTCCGCGACCCGGGCGCGGTCCAGGGGCGGGCGTTTCTCCGTACTCACGCTTGACAGCTTAACAGCGTTAAGGGCACTCTCGGAGAGGACGGAACTTAACAGCGTTAAGGAGATGGACATGAACACCGACGTACTCGTCGTGGGCGCGGGCCCGACCGGCCTCGCCCTCGGCATCGACCTCGCCCGGCAGGGCGTGGACGCGCTGGTCGTGGAGAAGGCCGACCGGCTCTTCCCGGGCTCACGCGGCAAGGGCATCCAGCCGCGCACCATGGAGGTCTTCGACGACCTCGGCGTCCTCGACGCGATCCGCGCGGTCGGCGGGGACTACCCGGTCGGGATGATCTGGCAGGACGGCAAGCGGGTCGCCGAGAACCAGATGTTCGACCCGGCCGAGGCGACGGAGGACTCGCCGTACACCGCGCCCTGGATGGTCCCGCAGTGGCGCACGCAGGAGGTGCTGTTCGCGCGGCTGGAAGAGCTCGGCGGGCGGGTCGGCTTCGGACGGGAGGTCGTCGGGTTCGAGCAGGACGACGACGGCGTGACGGTGCGCTTCTCGGACGGTCCGGACGTCCGCGCCCGGTACGTGGTCGCGGCGGACGGCGGCCGCTCGGTGGTCCGGCGCGCCCTCGGCATCGGCATGACCGGCGAGACCGTCGACCCGAACCCGCTGCTCGTGGCCGACGTGCTCATCAGCGGCCTGGACCGCGACAACTGGCACGTCTTCCCGCCGCGCGGTGAGGGCGACGGCTTCCTCGCGATCTGCCCGCTCGCCGGCACGGACGTCTTCCAGGCGGTCGCCCAGTTCCCCGAGGGCACGGCCGTCGACCTCTCCCTCGACGGCATCCGCGAGGTCGTCGCGGCCCGCTCCCACCTCGCCCCCGAGTCCGTGACCGAGGTCCGCTGGGCCTCCGACTTCCGGCCCCGCGCGGCCCTCGCGGACAGCTTCCGCGCCGGCCGCGTCTTCCTCGCGGGCGACGCGGCCCACGTCCACTCCCCGGCGGGCGGACAGGGCCTCAACACGAGCGTCCAGGACGCGTACAACCTGGGCTGGAAGCTGGGCGCGGTGCTCCGGGCGGGCGCTCCGATCTCGTTGCTGGACACCTACGAGGAGGAGCGCCGTCCGATCGCCGCGCGGATGCTCGGCATCTCGACGGGCGTCCACCGCGGAGAGGTCCGCCGGGGCGAGTCGACCCGCCAACTCAACCTGGGCTACCGGGAGTCATCGCTGACGGAGGAGACCCGTACGGACCCAGGGCCACTGCGGGCCGGCGACCGCGCACCGGACGGGGTCCTGTCGGGGGGACGGTTGTTCGACGCCTTCCGGGGACCCCACTGGACCCTGGTGGCGGTGGACACGGAAGCACCAGAGGTGCCGGGGGCAGTGCGGGTGATCAGGGGGGAGGAGCAGGGGTCGTACAGGAAAGGGCTGTACCTGGTACGCCCGGACGGCTACGTGGGCTGGGCAGGCGACTCAGCCGCCGGCTTGTCGGAATACGCCCACCGAATCTGCTTTTAGGGGCGCGGGGAACTGCGCGACCAGCCCCCACCGGCCCGCACCCTCAAGCGCTCGCCAGCGACAACTTCACAGCGAACCCGAGAAACAACGCCCCCGCGGCCGAAGTAGCCCCGGCCGACAACCGCCGCCGCCTCCGAAACGCATCGGCCAGCCGCGTCCCACCGAATATCAACACCGTCAGATACAAGAAGCTGGCGACCTGCGCGAACGCGCCGAGCACCACGAACGACAGCGCCGGATACGCATACCCCGGATCCACGAACTGCACGAAGAACGCGACGAAGAACAGAATCGCCTTGGGATTGAACAGGCTGATCACCAACGCCTTGCGATACGGCCGCTCACCGGGCCCGGCCTCGGAGACCTCCACGTCGGCCGTCGCAGACCGCCGCCACATCCCCCAGGCAGCACGCAGCATCCCGATCGCGAGCCACGTCAGATACCCGGCCCCCGCGTACTTCACGATCCCGAACAACACGGCGTTGGCCTGAAGCAGCGAAGCGACTCCCGCCGCCGACAAGGTCATCAGCACGGCGTCCCCGCACCACACCCCCGCCGCAGCCCGATACCCGGCCCGCACCCCGAGCCGCGCGGCGACCGAGACGACGTACAGCGAGTTGGGACCGGGCAGCAGGACGATCAGGACGAGTCCGGCCAGATAGGTGGGGAGATCTATGACACCGAGCATGAAAAGGAGTGTCGCACGCTAGAACGCGTCGGTCGGGACGTATGTGCCCCAGACCTCGCGAAGGGCGTTGCACACCTCACCGACCGTCGCGCGGGCGCGCAGGGCGTCCTTCATCGGGTAGAGGACGTTGTCCGTGCCCTCGGCCGCCTTCTTCAGGTCGGCCAGGGCGGTGTCCACCGCCGCCTGGTCCCGCTCCGCCCGCAGCGCGGCCAGGCGTTCCGCCTGCTGTGCCTCGATCGCCGGGTCGACGCGGAGCGGCTCGTACGGCTCCTCAGCGTCCAGCTGGTAGCGGTTGACGCCGACGACGACCCGTTCGCCGGAGTCGGTCTCCTGGGCGATGCGGTAGGCGGAGCGCTCGATCTCGTTCTTCTGGAAGCCGTGCTCGATGGCGTTGACCGCGCCCCCGAGGTCCTCGACCTTCCGCATCAGCTCGATCGCCGCCGCCTCGACCTCGTCCGTCATCTTCTCGATGACGTAGGACCCGGCGAAGGGGTCGACGGTCGCGGTCACGTCGGTCTCGTACGCCAGCACCTGCTGGGTGCGCAGCGCCAGCCGCGCGCTCTTGTCCGTCGGGAGCGCGATCGCCTCGTCGAAGGAGTTGGTGTGCAGGGACTGGGTGCCGCCGAGAACGGCCGCCAGGCCCTGGACCGCGACCCGGACGAGGTTCACCTCCGGCTGCTGGGCGGTGAGTTGGACGCCCGCCGTCTGCGTGTGGAAGCGCAGCATCAGCGACTTGGGGTTCTTCGCGCCGAACTCCTCGCGCATCACCCGGGCCCAAATGCGCCTGGCCGCACGGAACTTGGCGACCTCTTCGAGGATCGTCGTACGCGCCACGAAGAAGAAGGAGAGCCGGGGCGCGAAGTCGTCGACGTCCATGCCGGCCGCGACCGCCGTACGGACGTACTCGATGCCGTCCGCGAGGGTGAACGCGATCTCCTGCGCGGGCGAGGCGCCGGCCTCGGCCATGTGGTAGCCGGAGATCGAGATGGTGTTCCACTTCGGGATCTCGGCCTTGCAGTACTTGAAGATGTCCGCGATCAGCCGCAGGGAGGGCTTCGGCGGGAAGATGTACGTGCCCCGCGCGATGTACTCCTTCAACACGTCGTTCTGGATCGTGCCGGTGAGCTGGTCGGCGCTCACGCCCTGCTCCTCGGCGACCAGTTGGTACAGGAGGAGCAGCAGGGAGGCCGGGGCGTTGATCGTCATCGACGTGGAGACCTTGTCCAGCGGGATCCCGCCGAACAGCACCCGCATGTCGTCGATCGAGTCGATGGCGACCCCGACCTTGCCGACCTCGCCCGAGGCGATCGGGGCGTCGGAGTCGTGGCCCATCTGGGTGGGCAGGTCGAAGGCGACCGACAGACCCATCGTGCCGTTGGCGATCAGCTGCTTGTACCGGGCGTTGGACTCCACCGCCGTACCGAAGCCCGCGTACTGGCGCATGGTCCACGGGCGCCCGGTGTACATCGACGGGTACACGCCCCGCGTGAAGGGGTACGACCCCGGCGCGCCCAGCTTCTCGGCCGGATCCCAGTCCGCGAGATCCTCAGGTCCGTACACCGGCTCGATGGGCAGTCCGGACTCCGACTCGCGCGCCATGGTGTTGTTGCCTTCCCGTACCGACTGACCTTCGACGGACTGTAGCGGTGCGCCTGCGCCCAGTGGAGGGGCACACCCTGGGAGCTTCCTCACAAGCGTATTGCGGCCTGCGTCACACCGCCGCCGGACTGTTCACGACCGGCCGGACGGGGGAGACATCTGGGGGATACCGGTGAGACGACGGGGGTCCGGATGCGTATCGAGGGCATGGGGAGAGCGTTCGCCGCGGTGCTGGTCCTGGCGCTGGCCTGCGGGTGCACGGTGCAGGGCGGCGACGGGGACGGCAAGCGGCATCTGCCCGTGCGCATCGAGGTCCCGAAGCGCAGTACGCCCCCACCCGACGACAAGGCATCCGACAAGGCATCCGACAACGCCTCCGACGATGCCTCTGACAAGGCCGACCCCACGCCTGAGTCCTCCGCCGCGCCCGCCGTGCTGTGGTCGCGCGGCGACTCCGGGCTCGGGGTGCGCGAACTCCAGGCCCGCCTGCGCCAGGTCGCCTGGCTCTACGACGGCCCGACCGGGTCGTACGACGACCTCACCGAGCGGGCGGTCAAGGGGTTCCAGGGCAAGCGGGGGCTGCCGAGGACGGGGAAGACGGACACGGTCACCTGGCAGCGGCTGAAGAAGATGACGCACGAGCCCGGCAAGTGGAAGCTGTACCTGATGGGCGGGCAGCCGGCCGACGCGCCGGACGCGCGGTGTCTGACCGGGCGGGTGCTGTGCATCAGCAAGACCAGCCGGACCCTGCGCTGGATGGTCGACGGGCGGACGCTGACGACGGTCCCGGTCCGCTTCGGCGCGGTGGGCACACCGACCCGGGAGGGTGTGTTCCACGTCTACTGGAAGTCCCGCCACCATGTGTCCACGCTCTACGACTCCCCCATGCCGTACGCCATGTTCTTCAGCGGCGGCCAGGCGGTGCACTACTCGGCGGACTTCGCGGCCCGGGGGTACGCGGGCAACTCGCACGGGTGCGTCAATGTCCGGGACGAGGCGGCGATCGCGGATCTCTTCGCGGAGGTGCGGAACGGCGACAAGGTCGTCGTGCACTGGTGAGACGCGGGGTATGAGGCGCGGACGGGACCGGGGGAACGTGTCCCGCCCGCGCCGAGGTGCACGAGCCGTAGGTACGGGGGGAACCCCGGCTCTGTGCGACGGCCGATGACCAGTCGGCTCACTCACTACTGCGCCACGGCGGCCGAAAACGTCACACCCGCCGCGGCGGAAACCGGGGCGGGTGGCGTCTTCGCAGCTCAGCGGGGGTTCAGGGGGTCGCCGGGTCACCGGGCGACTGAAGTTCTCAGACCGCGCTGTACGTCGGTTCGGGTGACGGCGTCGGGTCCGCTGTCGGGGCGGCCGTCGTGGACGTGGGCGCCGCCGTCGGGTCGACCGGGGTCTCGGAGACACCGCCGTCGGGGTTGTGGCGGTTCTTGCGGGGCGCCATGAACTGGCCGTCGCCCTGGCTGTTCCCGCCGCCGTCCTCCTGACCGTTCCCGTCGCCCTGGCCGTTCTGGCCGCCGCGGTCGGTCCGGTCGCTGTCCTCGCCCTGGTCGCCCTCTTCGCCGCGCGCCTTGCGGTCGTCGGTGCCGGTACCGGTGTCGCGGTCCTTCAGGACCCCCCGGCAGTACTTCCACACCTGGGTCGAACCGCCCGCCGCGTCCTCCAGGGAGCGTCGGCGGTCGCCGCTCAGGCCCTTGCCGCCGCGCAGGTCGCGGCAGGCGGACTCGGCACCGCCCCACTCCCCGGTCGGGAGTTCGCCCCGGGTGCCGCCCACGGCACCGGGGTTCGTCTGGGTGCCGCCGCGTGCGGTGTCGCGCGAGCCCTCGTCGGAACCGTCGGCCGACGGCTTGCTCTCGGGGACCGTGGGCGACGGCGAGACCTTCGGCTGTCCCGGGGTGGCCGGGGCGGAGACGGAGGCGGCGGGGCTCGGGTCGTCCCCACCGGTCAGCGACGGCACGATTCCGGTCGCGGTCACCAGGGCGCCCACGCCCACCATGCCGACGGCCAGCGCGGCGGCCAGCCCGAAGTGGGGACGGCTGCGGCGGGGCGGCGCGTCCGGTCCGGGCCGGCCGAGGCGCACCAGACCCGCGTCGTGCGGGCGCCCTGCGGCGGACGGGGTGACCCAGTCGTCCGCGCGGCCCGCGCGCACCTTGCGGAAGGCCGCCAGCGCGGCCTCCTCGCCGGGGAGTTCGACGCCGGCCCGGGCGGGCTGCGCGGTCAGGGACTCCAGGGTCTTCGCGAGCCGGTCGGCCTGGTCGCGGGCGGCCGGGTCGACGGCTTCCGGGGACTCGCCGCGCAGCAGCAGCTCTGCCGTTTCGAGGTCCAGCCACTGGCCGGGGGTGGGAGGTTCGCCCTCGGGGTAGACACAGCTCTCGTCGGCCATCACATGTCCTTCTGCGTCCGCGCGCGCAGATGCGTCACACTCGCGGACGTCACCGCTCGGTCGTGCGGTTCTCGCTGGGGCGGCAGGGCGTCGAGTGCCTCGGCCGATTCCGGATCCGCGCCGAGGAGTTCCGCGAGCCGTTTGAGCCCCCGGTGTGCGGCGGTCCGTACGGCGCCGGGCCGTTTGCCGAGGGTCTCGGCGGCGCTCTTCGCGTCCAGGCCCACCACCACGCGCAGGACGACGGCCTCGGCCTGGTCCTGGGGCAGCCGGGCGATCAGGGAGAGGGTGCTGTCGGTGGCCAGGGCCTCGATGGCCTCGCCCGCGGTGTCCGACTCGGCGGGCTTGCCGGTCAGTTCGGTCTCGTCGCCGCCGATCGCGGGGCGGCGGCCGCGCATCCGGATGTGGTCGAGGGCGCGGTTGCGGGCTATGCGGGCGGCCCAGCCGCGGAAGCGGTCCGCGTCGCCGCTGAAGCGGTCCAGGTCACGGGCTATCTGGAGCCAGGCCTCGGAGGCCACGTCCTCGGCGTCCGGGTCGCCGACCAGGGTCCGGACGTACCCGAGCAGCCGCGGGTGCACGGCGCGGTACACAGTCCGGAACGCGGTCTCGTCCCCGTCCTGCGCCGCAAGCACCGCGGCGGTCAACTCCGCGTCGTCCCCCAGCACCCGTGAATCCTCAATACATGGTCGCGATCGATGGTCGTCGCTTCGAGCCGCGCGCCCGGCGCGAAAGGCACGTTACGACCTGAAACCGCTGCTCGTCCATGTCCGTACAAGTTGCAACAACCTCGTGATCCGAGGCCGGGCCGACGGGGTGTGACAGAAAACGCACTCCTGGCGCTGAAGAGAGTAACGGGCCGCCGCGCGGCCCGTGCCGCGCGACGGCCGGGGCCTCTCCTGTGGGGGGTGGCGGCCCCGGTCGTTGCCTCGGTTTAACGGCCTCGACCTGGGACGATGCACGGATTCGGTGACCGACACGGCCAACGCGTGAAACCGGTCAGACACTTCATACGACCCAATCTGGACCGATATGCTGAGCCGTTCCGGGCGCCGTCCTGCGGAGCTGCCGACCCGCCGTTGACCGCATGTGGCCATCGTATGGCCGGCGAGGATGCCTCACGTTCGCGGAGCCCACGGGGGTTCTTCCCTGGGCCCAGTTCATTCGTACCTCCGCTGTGCCGCCTGTCGTGGATACGGAGCCGCTCGGGAGATTCCATTCGTCCCCGGGCGGAGCGTCACCGTGCACCGACCTGGCTGGCATCCCGTCCTCAGGCGCGCGGTGTCAACAACGTGACGTACCTGCTGGAGCAACTCTGCCGCACCCTGAACCCGCGCGACGATTCGCCGCCTTGTTCAACTGGAGGCGGGGATCGTCGTCCCCGAGGCGGCGGATGCGCCCATCTGTCGGTCTCGCAGTCGCACTCGCCGACCACATGCTCGTGTGCGGTCCGTCGCCGTCGGCGCTCTCAGGAAGTCGCCCCTGCCGCGGGCCGTCGCCCACAGGCTCGGGACATGGAGGACGTGGACACCCCGGACACGGTACGCAACCTGATCTCCGGCGGTACTCAACGCACCGTCGTACAGGCCAGGACCGTTCAGCTCGGGTTCTCCCCGTCGTGCCCGTTCCCCGACGACGCTAAAACAGACGATCTCGCCTTGCTCGAAAGCCGGTGGGGCGAGGACACACTGCGCCTCGCTCCTCCGGGCCCATTGCCATACGACTTGCTTCTACAATCGGGCGCCCATCGTCTGGCACCGGCGATCCGACGATTCGAAG
Source organism: Streptomyces sp. NPDC047072 (assembly GCF_040643855.1). Taxonomy (NCBI): domain Bacteria; kingdom Bacillati; phylum Actinomycetota; class Actinomycetes; order Kitasatosporales; family Streptomycetaceae; genus Streptomyces; species Streptomyces sp. NPDC047072. Next base: position 44,119 of record NZ_JBEYVC010000020.1, read on the forward strand.
ACTACGGTTTCGATGTGCCACTCAGAGCGCCTCACCGCCCCGACGAGCTGGATGAGCAGCTGTTGTCTTCCTTCGGGCCGTGTTCATGGTTCGACCTCTCCGTCGGTGACACGATGCCGTTCGCGTATCTGGTCGTGGCCGCGCGGTCCGTACTCCGCCCTCCGGCCGAACTCGCCGAGCGGCTGATGACCTACGGGCTTACGGTCTCCTGTACGGACCTGCCGGCCGGGTTGTCGGCAGCCGACGCGCACGAACTCCTCTTGGACTCGAAATTCGACGAGACCTATATGTCCGTGAGTGATGAACTCACGTGGCAAGACCTGCTGCGTCGCGCAGGGGAGTTGAATGCGACCCTCGAACAAGTCGTCCAATGGCTCGCCGAGTTGGGGATCCCGGTGCCCGACATCGGAGAGCAGCTACGTCGCGCCCTCGCCCGAGTTCCTCGTCCCCTTGGTGTCAACTGCCGTAGAGAGTAGGCAGATCGACCAGGAGAAGGTCATCACGGTACTGTGCCAGGTCGACGAGATCCGGATAGAAGCCGTGCAGGGAGTACAGGGCCAGGGTGGCGGCACTGGTGTCATAGCCCTGGTCTTCGAGCAAGGCACGGATTCGTTCCAGGCGCTCCAGGTCACCGGTCCCCCGGCGCGCGGCGGTCGCCTTGGCCTCGCCCAGCAGCGCGATCTTCGCGCGAGGGGCCTGCGTGCGCTCGCCGGCGGCCAGGGCGATGACATCGACCTCGTGCTTGGTCCGGGCCGCCTGGTCGGCGACCTCGGTGGTACCGACTGGGCCGGGCAGTCCACCGGGCAGCAGGGTGTGGGCGTAGCGGCGGGTGAAATCGCGGGCCAGGTCCTCGAAGTGCGGCCCGAGGATCTTGGAGTTGAAGGTCGGGGCGGCCTGCTGCCACACCTGCTCGGCAAAGCCCTGCTCCACGGCGGCGGCCTGCGGGAGGGTGATGAGCTGGTTGAAGCGGATGACCGGGTCAGTGAGGGTGATGACGGGGTGCTTGGAGCGGAGGATGTCCTGTTCCCGCCGGATGTAGCCGGTGGATTCCAGGACTCCGAGCGGGTGGGCGACGGCGTTGCGCGGGCGTTCCAGGGCGGCACCGATCTTGCTCGGGGTGGTGGCCCCGTTCGCGATCGCGGTGAGGATGTCGTAGTACAGGGTGTGCTGGGTGATCCTCGGGTCCTCGCGCAGCAGGTACTCGGTCTCGGTACGCGAGTACACCGCCCGCCCCGGGTCCAGCAGCGTCCGGGTGAGCCAAGCGTCGAAGCCGTCGTCCGGATGCGGGCGGGCAGCCACCGGCCTGTAGCCGGGGGCTCCACCCAGGACCGCGTGCACCTTCAGCGCAGTCATCGGGTCGGCGATCTGCCAGAAGGCCCGGCTGTCGCGGTAGTCGAAGGCGCCCAGCCGTAGATCGACCACCGCGCGTCCCCGCAACGGCTTTGTACCCGAGAGCAGTTCGTGCATGACGCTCATCGCCGAGCCGCACAGGATCAGCCGCGGCCCCGGCCCGGCACCGGGCCGGGCGCCCCGCTGGCGCTCATCGTAGAGCTGCTGCAACAGCCCGGGAATTTCAGGCGAATGCTGGAGGAGGTACGGCAACTCGTCGACCACGAGGAGCGGGTGCGCCGAACGGGCCGTCACATCAAGGGCGTTGGACAGGACGTCACGCCAGTCGGTCAGACGCAGACTGCCTGGCCGCAGGCCGGCATGGGTGGCGACCGCGTCGCTGAACCGCTGGATCGCGGGCAGCCGCCCCTCCTCCCGGACCGCGGTGACGTAGAGGCCGCCGACCTGCTCGGACAGGGCCTGCAGAAGGTACGACTTCCCGTGCCGCCGCCGTCCCGACACGATGCCGAGACGCATCGCCGGGTCCGGATCAGCGAGGAACTGCGCGAGCAGATCCCACTCCCGGTCCCTGTCGACCACGTGGTCCGGCTTGGCCGGCAGGCCCTTCGTCACTCGCCCTCCTACACCTCGACTACGTCGGATTCCGTCTAAGTCTACTTCGACAGGATCCGTCGCCCTTGAATTCCCCCAGGCCCCGAACCTCACACACCTTCACCGACCGAGCCAAGGATTGGACACGTGATCAGCGCGCGACCAGCAGCGGTCAGGAACAGCCAGAAACACCTGGATGAGGGCCGATCCAGACGGGAAACGAGTACTTGCACCCGGACAACGAAATGCCTGGCCAGAGACCCTTCGCGCTTCTGTCAGACCAGGGGTGGCGGCCCCGGTCGTTGCCTCGGTGGGCCGGGCTACTGCTTCCCGGACTTCCCCTTGCCGCTGTTCTTGTCGGCGTTCCCGCCCGTGTCCTTGGGGGCGTTTCCCTGGCTGCCGGAGTTGCCCGGTGCGTCGGTGGCCGTCGTGTCGTCCAGCCGGGCCGCGCAGTAGGCGCCGACGTTCGTCGCACCGCCGGCCGCCGTGATCAGGCGCTGCCAGGCCGTCGAGTCGAGGGCCTGGCCGTGCCCGGCGACCTTCTCGTACGCGCGGCAGTGGGCCTCGGTGTCCTGGGCGGTGTCGGGGCGGTCGGCGGGGGCGGGTGTGGCGGGGGCTGATCCGGAGACCCCGGTTCCGGCACGGTCCGGAGTGCTCGCCACCGCGCTCGGAGTCCGGTGTCCGCCGCTCTCCCCGGCCCTGTCCTGGCCGTCCACCGCGCCGATCGCGGCGACGGCGACACCGCCGAGCGTGAGGCTCGCGAGGAACACGGAGAGCGTGGCCTTCAGCGACCGTGCGGTGCGCCGCTTCTCCCGGGGCCGCCAGTCGTCCCGCCGCCGTGTCCGCGCCCGATGCGCCCCGGCGTCCCGAGCAGCCGTGAACGCGGCGACGGCCCGCCCCTCGGCCACCTCGTCCGGTTTCACCTCGCGCACGGCCCCGGCGAGCACGTCCTCGAGCACGCTCCGCGATACGACCTCGGCAGCGCGCCCGGAACGGGACGGGCCCGCGGCACCGCCGCCGTACGCCGCCCCGGCCCGACCGCCGTCGTACGCCGCCTGGGCCCGACCGCCGCCGCCCGCCGACCCGTCACCGCCGGCGTCGGCGGACGCGGGCCGCACAGGTCCGCGGTGCGGGGTTTCGCCCGAGTCGCGCTGTTCACCCATGCCGCTTCCGTCCCTGTCCGCCCTGTCCGGCCCACCTGCCCGGTCTCTGTTCCCCGCCCTGCCCGTACCGCTCGACCCAACCGCGCCGCGCGCACCACCCGGCCCGCTCTGGCCGCCGACACCGCCCGCACGCCCCGGCCCAACCAGCCAGCCCGCACGCCCCGGCCCAACCAGCCGTCCCGAGCGATCCGGCCCGACCAGTCCGCCCGAGCGGCCCGCGCCTTTCGGCTGCCTCGCGCCACCCGGCGCGCCGGCCCCCTGTCGTTCCGGCGCCCTTCGCCCCGGCACCTGTCATGTCGACTCCCCCAGCGTCCGGGGGTCGTCATCCGTCACACCCTCGGCGGGGCCCAGTTGTTCGGCCAGGCGTTTCAGGCCCCGGTACGCGGCCGTCCGTACCGCGCCCGGGCGCTTGCCGAGCACGCGGGCCGCGGCGGGACCGTCCAGGCCGACGACCACCCGCAGCAGCACCGCCTCGGCCTGGTCCCGCGGCAGCCCCCGCACCAGCGCCAGCGCGTACTCCGTGGACAGCGACTCCAGCGCCTGGTCGTGCGTGCTGTGCGGCCCGGCGAGTTCCAGTACGTCCTGCTCCAGCGCCGCCGACCGCGGCCGTACCTTCTGCCGGCGCAGATGATCCAGCGCCCGGTGCCGCGCGATCGTCGCGGTCCAGCCGCGGAAGCCCGCCCCGTCGCCCTTGAACCGTCCGAGGTCCCGCGCGATCTCCAGCCACGCGTCCGAGGCCACGTCCTCCGCGTCGCCCCCGACCAGCCCGCGCAGATAGCCGAGCAGTCCGGGCTGCACGAGCCGGTACGCGGCCGCGAACGCCGCCTCGTCGCCCTGCTGGGCCCGCGCGACGGCCGCGCCCAGTTCCCCGTCGTACGCCTGCACGCGGCGGGGTTCCGCTCCCTGGCCCAAGAACTTGTCCGTCCGTACCGGTTCGTGTCCCTCACGCTCAACAGCGCCCCACCGCGCCGAAGTGTCACAGCGGGGTCGCGGATCCCGGGGACCCCTGCTGTGACGCCCAGCCCCCTCCGTACGCTGAGTGAGTGCCACCCCTGTGACGGGTGGTGTTTCTGTGACTGGATTTCAGGGGTGGGGTAGTTGAGTCGTCGAAAGACGCGTGCGTACAGACCGCTGAGCATGAAGCGACGGGCCTGGCTGACGCTCGGCGCGGTGGTCGTGACCGGAGGGGGCGTGGCGACCTACGCCACCGCCAGCCCGGTGGACGGCTCGGCGGACGCGGTGGAGAAGCGGCCGGTGCGGGTCTACAACCTCGCGCTGAAGGCTCCCGAGACCGGCGAGCGCGAGCTGCCGCGCACCGAGACCAAGCAGTTCTCGCTGCTCGGCGTCTCCTGGACGGGGGCGACCAGGCACCTCGACGGAAAGGCGCAGGTACGCACCCGGAGCCTGGACACCGGCGCGTGGACGTCCTGGCAGGACCTGGAGACGGACGCCGACCCGGTGGAGGACGCCGACGAGCGGGCCGGGGCGCGCGGCGCGTCCGAGCCGCTGTGGGTGGGCCCCTCGGACGGCGTCGAGGTGCAGGTCGTCCACGAGGACGGCACCACCAGCGCCGGACTGCCCTCGGGCCTCAAGGTCAACCTGGTCGACCCGGGCGTGGTGACCGCCGCGGAGCAGAAGGCCACGGAGAACACGGGCTACGACGTCCAGCCGGCCGCGTATCTCGCGGACGAGTCCCCGAGCCCGGCGACGACCACGCCCGCCCCGCTCCCGTCCACCGTCCCCGAGCCGCCGATCACCTCGCGCGCCGACTGGGGTGCCGACGAGTCGCTGAGCCCGGACCCGTCGGAGTACAACGCGGACGTGAAGGCCGTGTTCGTGCACCACACGGCCGGTTCCAACGACTACACGTGCGCGGAGTCGGCGTCGATCGTCCGGGGCATCTACGCGTACCACACGCAGTCCAACGGCTGGAACGACATCGGCTACAACTTCCTGGTCGACAAGTGCGGCACCATCTTCGAGGGCCGCAAGGGCGGGGTCGACCAGCCGGTGCTCGGCGCGCACACCTACGGCTGGAACCGTGAGTCCACCGGCATCGCGGTCCTCGGCGAGTACACCGACGCGGGCGCCTCGAACGCCGCCCTCGCCTCGGTCGCCCGGATCGCCGCCTGGAAGCTCGGCCAGTACGGCGTCGACCCGAACTCCACCGTCCAGCTCAAGTCCGGCGTGACGCAGAAGAACCTCGCGGGGACCAGCTTCACGGCGGGCGAGTCGTACACCTTCAACCGGATCTCCGGCCACCGCGACGGCTACGCCACCGAGTGCCCGGGCAACTCCCTCTACGCCCAGCTGCCGACGATCCGCGCCTGGGCGTCCGGCCCGGTGCAGGGCCTGAAGGTGACCGGCGTGACCGGCGCGGGCCTGTCCGGCTCGACGTACTACACCAAGGGCGCGATCACGGTGAAGTGGTCGACGACCACGCCGGGTTCGCTGATCTCGAAGTTCGAGGTGCTGGTCGACGGCAGCGTCGCCAAGACGGTCTCCGGTACGGCCACTTCGGCGGCGGTCACCGTCGCCACCGGCAGCCACAAGGTGGCCGTACGGGCCGTGCACCAGTCCAAGAAGACCACCACGACCACCGCGCTGACCGTCGTCGGCGACACCACCGCGCCCACCTTCTCGACCGCGCCGAAGCTCACCCTGCGCACCGGCACGGTCAACACCGCAGCCGTACCTGTCACGTTGGGCTGGAAGGCCACCGACGCGCTCGCCCTCAAGCAGGTCAAGCTGCTCACCCCGACGACGGCCACCTACGGCCCGACCGTGACGAGCGCCAAGCCGACCGCCAAGTCCGGTACCGCGAGCACCTGGAAGATGGAGGCGGCCGACTTCGCGGGCAACACCCGTACGTCCGCGCCCTCGTTCACGCCGATGATCCTCCAGGAGACCTCGGCCACGAAGACCGGCACCTGGACCAGCCGCTCCAACACCAGCTACCTGGGCGGCAAGTCGTACTCCAGCAGCTCCAAGGGCGCGAGCCTGACCTGGACGTTCACCGGCAAGTCGGCGGCCTGGGTGGTCTCGCGGGCGACCGGGTCCGGGCAGGCGTACGTCTACGTGGACGGCACCAAGGTCGCGACCGTCGATCTGCGGGTCTCCGGGGCGACCACCTACCGCCAGGCGATCTGGACCAAGTCCTGGTCCAGCAGCGCCCAGCACAAGGTGAAGATCGTGGTGGTCGGCACCAGCGGCCGCCCGACGATCACGACGGACGGCCTGGTGTACATCAAGTAGCGCCTCACAAAGCCGAATCCACCGGTTCGGGCGTCCGCTCCCCTTCGCCCTGGGGAGTGGGCGCCCGTTCGGCGTTGATGACGGTTCCGGCGACCAGCGCGGCGAGCAGCAGCGCGCCCATCGCCCACCAGGTGGCCACGTTGAAGCCGTGCACGGTGGCCTTCGCGGCGAGCAGCTTCCTGTCGACGCCGGGTCCGGCGTGTGCGGTCAGATAGGTCGTGGTCACGCTCGCGGCGATGGTGTTCAGCAGCGCCGTACCGATCGAACCGCCCACCTGCTGGGCGGTGTTGAAGGTCGCCGAGGCCGCGCCGGAGTCCTGCGGGGCGACGCTTCCGGTGGCCAGCGAGACGGAGGTCATCATCGCGGTGCTCATGCCGAGGCCGAGCATCAGCATGCCGGGCAGCACGTGCGAGGCGTACGCCGGTTCCACACTGACCTGGGCGATGATCGCCAACCCCCCTGCGGCGACCAGGAGTCCGGGCACGATGAGGAACCTGGGCTGCACCTTCCCGAGCAGCCGGGCGGCGATCTGCGTCGACCCGACGATCATCGCGACCGTCATCGGCAGATACGCGCAGCCGGTCTTCAGCGGCGACCAGCCGAGGACGGTCTGGAGGTAGTAGGTGAGGAAGAGGAAGACGCCGAACATGCCGATGGTCACGAGGAGTACGGTCAGGAAGGCGCCGACGCGCTGACGGTCCTTCACCACGGACATCGGCAGCAGCGGCACCCGGGCCCGCGTCTGCCACAGCCCGAAGGCCGCCAGCAGGACGACACCGCCCGCGAGCAGCGTCACGACCAGGCCGTCGCCCCAACTGCGGGACTCCGCCTCGGAGAAGCCGTAGACGATGGAGAGCATCCCGGCCGAGCCGAGCAGCGCGCCCGGCACGTCGAGACGGGCGTCGGGGTGGCGCTCGCCGCGGGCGAGGATGGCCCGGCCGCCCGCGAACGCGATGAGCGCGACGGGCACGTTGACGTACAGGCACCAGCGCCAGTCGAGGTACTCGGTGAGCAGTCCGCCGGCGAGCAGGCCGATGGCCGCGCCCGCGCCGACGATCGCCCCGAACACCCCGAAGGCCTTGCTGCGGTCCTTGGGGTCGGTGAACGTGGTGGCGAGCAGCGCCAGCGCGGAGGGCGCGAGCAGCGCGGCGAAGACGCCCTGGAGGGCGCGCGCGCCGAACAGCATGCCCTGGCCGCTCGCGGCCCCGCCGAGCGCGGAGGCGGCGGCGAAGCCGAGGAGTCCGATCAGGAAGGTGGTCCGCCGCCCGACGAGGTCGGAGATCCGGCCGCCGAGCAGCAACAGGCCACCGAAGGCGAGGGTGTAGGCGGTGATGACCCACTGCCGGTTGCCGTCCGACATGTTCAGGTCGGCCTGGGCGGAGGGCAGGGCGATGTTCACGATGGTCATGTCGAGCACGACCATCAGCTGGGCGAGCGCGATCACTACCAGCGCCCACCAACGACGATTGTCGGCCATGAGCCCATCGTGCTCCCGCCGCCCGCCGTTTGGGAACGCCCGCGTCTCTTATTGCGTCCTTTTTGCCTACGCCCGTTGGACGGAAGCCGTCGCGTCCCGGCACAGCAGCCGCAGCGAGCCGTCCCCGGCGAAGCACCGGCGGGCCTCGTCGACCGGGTCCCACAGCCGCCCGTCCGGCGTACGGATCCAGTGCTCGCCGCCGCTCGCCCACCACTCGGCACCGGTCTGGCGCACGATCACCTCACCGGCGTAGGCGCCGAGCCCGCGCAGCACGGTCTCCACGGCGGCGTACGGCGCTCCCTCGCGCCGTATCTCCTCGACGATCCGGTCGACCCGCCACAGGCTCTGCGCCGAGTAGTCGAGCCGGACCCGGGCGCCCTCGCGCAGCGCCGACACCGCGTCCGCCGCCCAGCGGACCGGTTTGGTCGCGGCGGAGGGCCTGGTGCCGTCCTGCGCCGCCGTCACTCGCCATGTCGTGTGTGTCGTCACACGGGGATCAGCGCACGTGCGGGCGGTCGCGTCACACGTTTTCGCGGGGGTCCGCAGGACTGGCGCAATACCTGTGCGGGATGGACCCGGCCCGGTTACAGGACCCTCGCGTCCACGGGGGTTGACGCCGGAGTGACGATTCCCCGCCGCCGTGCGCTCCACTCTCCGATGAGCGACTACTTCCACCTCCGCGCGGTGCCGCCCTCGGCGCTGCGCAACAGTGCGCACTGGATGCAACGGCTGTTCGAGGACGACTGGGACGCCGTGCGGGAACGGATCGGACGGCATCGGGAGGAGGTGCTGGACAAGGGCTACCTGGACCACGAACTCCTGTACGCGGGCGCCGAGGTGGTCCTCGGCGGCCGCCCGGTGTACCCCTCCGAGCGGGACAGACCGCCGTTCCTCGTCCTGACGGCGGCGAAGGCCCACCGGGTCGCCGGCTACCTCTCCACCACCGACTTCGATCCCCTGTGGCAGACCGCCCGCGAGGCCCTGCTCCCCCGCTACGGCGGCACGGACGCGGAACACGAGGCCCGCACCGTCTTCGCCGCCGCCCACCGCGACCTGACGGCGTTCTACGAACAGACGGCGCACTACGGGGACGCGGTGGTGAAGTGGCTGGTCCGGTGAGCCGTTCAGGCTCTCCGCCGGCTCCGTCGTGACACCACCGCGCGGAGCACCCTGCGGCCCTCCGTCGAGACGTCGAGCGCGGGGCGCAGCCCCGACGGGCCGTGGGCGGCGAGGAGTTCGAGGACCTTGGTCTGGCGGCGGAGTTCGGCGGCGACCAGCGGGGAGACGCCCTCCGTACGGCCTTCGCGCGGGGCGTCGACCGGGGACGTGCCGCCCAGCGGGTCGAGCAGCCGGTGGATCCGGAGCGCGGCGACCGAGCAGGCGTCGGCCCACGCCCGCAACTCCCCCGCGGAGCGCGAGGCGGGCGCGTCGGCGAGCATCCGGTGGGCCAGCGCGACGGCCTCGTCGGCACCGGGCTCCTCGGCACCGGGCTCCCCGACGGTCCCCAGCTTTGCGCGCACCTGCTCCAGCCGTTCGCCCCACGCGTCGCCGGTGTCGTCCGCCAGCTCCGCCCACAGGGGTCGCAGGATCTCGTCGTCGCCGCCGAGCAGCGGTACGCACCGATCCAAACAAGCCAACCCGCTGGCGGCCAGTCCGCGTTCGTCGGCCTGGCCGATCAGCTCCACCAGACTCATGCACGCCTCCCTCGCCGAGCGGTCTCCCCTTACGGAACCCGCACTTCCCCTTACTGCGCGCGACGGCCCGGGAGTGTCACAGGGGCACGACACCGAGCCGGTCGAGCATACGGAAGAAGAGGTTTTCGGCCAACGGATCGGGTTCGGCGGTCAGGACGTCGAGCAACGGCTCCTCGTCCACCGCCCGCCCCGCCTCCGCCGCCCAGGCGACCGCCCGCGCGGCGGCCTCACCCGGCTCCAGGAAGTAGTCCTCCAGCGACAGCCCGCCGTCACCGGCCCCCAGGAACTTGGCCGTCGCGGCCCGCGCGAGACACGTCGTCCACACCCCGCTCTCGGGCCCGGCCGCCTCCACCACGACCGCCGCGCTGTCCATGACGTACCCGAAGAGCGCGGGCGAACCGGTCCGCGCCGCCAGCGCGTTCATGTTCCCGACGTCGCCCTCGGTGCTCGCGTACTCCCAGACCTGCCACCCGTCCGGCGCCGACGCCCGCAGCACCATGCCCTCGGCACCCGCCAGCGCGTCCAGCTCCGCGAGCGGCGCCCCGGCGCGGCCCACGACGAAGTAACCCCAGTAGCCCATCCCCTGTCCCCCCTGACGGCCGAATACACCACAGTCGTACGGCAGTTCGCGGCAGGAAGGAATCATTCCGTCACGCGGGGACGGGCACCGCCGGGCCCTGGTGGGCCTTCTCGTCCTGCAACCGGGTCAGCTTGAGCACGACCAGGGCGGCGAGCACGGCGGCCACGAGGTCGAGCGCGTCGGCGACCATGACCAGGGGCGTCCACTCGTGGATCTGCCGCGGGGTGTCGGCGCTGTCGGCGATGCCGTAGAGGACTTCGCCGCCGATGGTCGACAGCAGCCACAGCGTCCACCAGGCGTTGACCGGCCCGTGTCCCGCGGTCCTGCCTGCCGGACGGCTCGCGTCCCAGACGTCGAGCATGACCCGGCGCGGGTACCAGAGGTTCACGAACGGCGCGACCCAGCCGCCGATGACCCAGCCACGGGCCTTGCGGTGCCCGTTCGGGCTGAAGACCTCGGCGTTCACCCGGACCCGCCAGAACCAGATCACGAAGACGACGGCACAGGCGAGCAGCGAGAGCCCCTGTCCGACTCCGGCCACCCCGGTGAGCAGGTCGGCGGTGTCGGCCCGGTCCAGCACGTCGTCCCCGGTCCGGCCGTCCGCGAGGTCGCCCCTCACGACGTACTGGAAGACGTCCGTCCCGAGGGCGAACACGTCGGCCAGCGCGACCAGTCCGAGCATCGCGACGGCCGCCCGGCCGAGCCCGACCGGCGAGCGGAGCCAGGCGTTCGGCGCGAGCCCGGTCGGCGGGGCCTGGAAGCCGGTCCGTGTGGAGCAGGCGGTGCACAGCACACCGTCCTGGACCGCTTCGAAGTGATGGCAGCGCGTGCAGAGCATGACGTCGTCCCCCGAGGTGTCGATGACCGGTGAACCGCGCGGCCTCTCCCCAGAGCCTCACGCGCGGCATGCGGAACATACGGTTCGCAGGTCGCGTACGTCCACCCGTATCCGGGGCGCCCGGTCAGTCCAGCCGGTTCGCGAGCGCCTTGAAGTCCGTCCAGGACAGCTCCGGTTGCCCCGGGTCCCACAGCTTCTGGGCCGTCGCCCGCAGCGGCATCCGGATGCCGACCGCGACCTGGCTCTGCGTCTGCGCGTTCGGGAAGTCGCACCACACCGCGAAGGACCCACCGAGGATCTGGCCGTCGTACGACTTCGCCACGGGTGTCGTGCCTCGCACGACCCGCGGGGTCCACTGCTCGTAGATCCGCTCGCCGGTCGGGTAGGAGAACTGGTTCGGCTGCCCGAGGACGTAGTAGAGGAACTTGTCGTTGTAGTTGACGACCTTGCGCCCCGCGTTCAGGTACGCCACCGGCTGCCGTGCCCCGATCTCCTTGCCCGTCCAGTACCCGACCCGGATGTCCTTGTCGGGATGCACCGACACGTTCTCGTAGAACCCGTCGTTCCAGGCGCGCGGTACCTTCCCGTGTCTGCGGACGGTGGCGGCGCGGTCGTTGAGCCAGCCCGTGGCCAGGTCGGCGATCGTGCCCCCGGCGCCGTAGGCCTCCCGGGCCGCGGTGGCGAGCTGGGGGTAGGTCGTCGCGGGGCTCTTCACCATGAGCGCGCGGTACTCGTCCCCGCCGAGGTGCCAGTCCGCGCCGGGGAACAGCCCGGCGTACTCGTTCAGCAGGTCGTCGACGATCTTCGCGGACTCCGGCTTGGAGATGTCGACGGCCCCGCGCGCGGCGAGCCCCGACGCGCTGCGCAGCTGCAGCTCGGGGTGGGCGGCGATGACGGCCCCCAGATGCCCCGGCGAGTCGATCTCCGGTACGACGGTGATGTGCCGCTGCGCCGCGAGGGCGACGATCCGCTTCACCTGCGCCTTGCTGAGGTGCCGCGCGGACACGATCTCCGGGTGCGAGTCGGACTCGATCCGGAACGCCTGGTCGTCGGAGAAGTGCAGATGGAGCTCGTTGTACTTGAGGTCCCCCAGCTCCCGGACCCGGTCCTCGATCCATCCGGCCGTGAAGTTCTTGCGCGCGATGTCCAGCATGAACCCGCGCACCGGCTTGGCCGGCGCGTCGCGTACGACGCCCTCCGCCGCCGTACCGCCGCCGTGCACCTCCTGCTTGAGCGTGCGGGTGCCGTAGAACACGCCCGCGTCGGTCGGTCCGCTGATGTCGACCCGCCCGTCGCGCACGGTGAGGGTGTACGACTCCTCGCCTTTCGCGCTGTTGAGCGCCAGTCGTACGTCCCCTGCGCGCACGTCCTTCTTCTGCCCGGCGTACGTCAGCCCCAGCTCACCGGCGAGCAGCCGGCCCTCGTCGGCGAGGCGGGCGTCGGAGACGACCACGCGCAGCCCGGCGGCCGGACGCCAGCCGGGGCCGCGGGCGGGGGTGTGCTCGCGGACGGCGGGGATGGTGCGGGGGGTCTTGGACAGGGCGTAGACGAGGGTGCGGCTGGGAGTCGGGGTGGGGGCCGGACGTGTGGCGGCCGCGGTGGACCGGGGGGCGGAGGACGTCTGTGCCCGGTCCTGCCGTTGCGACGAGCCGGTGGGCTCGCTGTCGTCGCCGGCCCACATGCCGAGCGCCACTCCGGCCCCGACGGTGACGACGACCGCCCCCGCGACGACCCCGACGGCTCCCCGGGCCCGCTTCTGTGGTCGCTTCCTGTGCTGGCTCACACGGCCAACCTAGGGGGTGGGGTGAGGGTGGTGTGTCCACCGGGCGTTCCGAAACTCTCCCGTGCGGGTGAAATTCGGGCATCCGTCGGACAGGTCATGCTCACTCTCGATAACGTGACGTCACACCGCTCACAGCTTCCCCTGCCGAAACACACGTGACGCCCACACATCTTTCCGGCCGACCGGCCATACCGTCCCTGCCCACCGTCCTGGACGCCTTCAACTCCGCCCCCGCCGCCGAGGCCCGGGGCCTGTTGCTGGACTGCCTCCGCAGCCTGCGCTGGGCGGACCGCATCGCGGCACACCGCCCGTACCCGACGGTCGAGGCGCTGCTGGCCGCGTCGGACGAGGCGGCGTACGACTTGACTCCGTCGGATTTGTCGGAAGCCCTGGCAGGAGAGACCTTGCCGGTGTTGCCGGACGGCGCGTATATGGCCGCCCACATGGCGATGGACGCGGCGCACGCGGCGTACGAGTCGAAGTTCGGCCACGCGTTCGTCATCTGCCTGGACGACTTGCCCCCTGCCGAAGCCCTCGATCACGTCCTGGCAGAAATCCGGTCACGTTTGACAAACGATCCGGAGGAGGAACGGGTGGTTGCTTCGGACGAACTCCGCCGCCTGGCAAAGGGACGTCTGGTCGGCCTACTCAGGGGCGCGGGGAACTGCGCGACCAGCCCCAACGGCGCCGCACCCAACGCATAACGCATCTTTTGGCCACTGATTACCCCATCCGCATGCCACTTTGATCACACAGGTAGGCCCGGAGTAAGCCGACAGCCGACGCCTGGATAACATGCTGAGGGCCGGTGGACCGTACCCGGCCGGGCCCACCGACCGCACAAGCCGGCGCGGCCCCGACACCCCGCTCCCGGAGGGACTTCCGTGCCGGCTGGAACGCTGTACCGCGGCCGGGAAGGAATGTGGTCCTGGGTGGCTCACCGAGTCACCGGCGTCCTCATCTTCTTCTTCCTGTTCGTTCACGTGCTGGACACCGCTCTCGTCCGTGTCTCCCCCGAGGACTACGACAAGGTCGTAGCCACGTACAAGACCCCACTCGTCGCGTGCCTGGAGTACGGCCTCGTCGCCGCCATCCTCTTCCACGCGCTCAACGGCCTGCGTGTCATCGCCGTCGACTTCTGGTCGAAGGGCCCGCGCTACCAGAAGCAGATGCTCTGGTCCGTCGTAGGCCTGTGGGTCGTACTCATGATCGGGGCGATCTACCCCGTCCTCGGCCACGCCGCTCGTGAACTGTTCGGGAGCTGAGACTGATGGCGACCACTGAAACCACCGCGTCCGGCATCGGCCCCGTCGAGGGCGGTTCCGGCTACGGCGTCGACAACCCGGCGCCCCTCATCGAGGCCCCGCGCAAGCGCACCAAGAAGACCCCCAAGTCCACCCGGGGCAACTTCGAGATGGTCGCGTGGCTGTTCATGCGGCTGTCCGGCATCGTGCTGGTCGTCCTGGTCATCGGGCACCTGCTGATCCAGCTCGTCCTCGACGGCGGCGTCTCCAAGATCGGCTTCGCCTTCGTGGCCGGCCGCTGGGCGTCCCCGTTCTGGCAGGTCTGGGACCTGCTGATGCTGTGGCTCGCGATGCTGCACGGTGCCAACGGCCTGCGCACGGTCATCAACGACTACGCGGAGCGCGCGAACACCCGGCTGTGGCTGAAGGGCCTGCTCTACATCGCCACGGTGTTCACCATCCTGCTGGGCACGCTGGTGATCTTCACCTTCGACCCGAACATCCGCTAGGCACGGGGCTGAGGAATTTCCTGATGAAGATCCACAAGTACGACACCGTCATCGTCGGCGCGGGCGGCGCCGGCATGCGCGCCGCGATCGAGTCGACGAAGCGCAGCCGTACCGCCGTGCTGACCAAGCTCTACCCCACCCGCTCCCACACGGGCGCCGCGCAGGGCGGCATGGCCGCCGCGCTGGCCAACGTGGAGGAGGACAACTGGGAGTGGCACACCTTCGACACCGTCAAGGGCGGTGACTACCTGGTCGACCAGGACGCCGCCGAGATCCTGGCGAAGGAGGCCATCGACTCGGTCCTCGACCTGGAGAAGATGGGCCTGCCGTTCAACCGCACGCCGAACGGCACGATCGACCAGCGCCGCTTCGGTGGGCATTCGAGGAACCATGGTGAGGCGCCGGTCCGCCGGTCCTGCTACGCGGCCGACCGCACCGGCCACATGATCCTCCAGACGCTGTACCAGAACTGCGTGAAGGAGGGCGTGGAGTTCTTCAACGAGTTCTACGTCCTGGACCAGCTGATCACCGAGGTCGACGGCGTCAAGAAGTCGGCCGGTGTCGTGGCGTACGAGCTGGCGACCGGCGAGATCCACGTCTTCCAGGCGAAGGCCGTGATCTACGCGTCCGGCGGCTGCGGCAAGTTCTTCAAGGTGACGTCGAACGCGCACACGCTGACCGGTGACGGCCAGGCCGCGGTCTACCGTCGCGGGCTGCCGCTGGAGGACATGGAGTTCTTCCAGTTCCATCCGACCGGCATCTGGCGCATGGGCATCCTGCTGACGGAGGGTGCCCGCGGTGAGGGCGGCATCCTCCGCAACAAGGACGGCGAGCGCTTCATGGAGAAGTACGCGCCGGTCATGAAGGACCTCGCGTCCCGTGACGTCGTGTCCCGCTCCATCTACACGGAGATCCGTGAGGGCCGCGGCTGCGGTCCCGAGGGCGACCACGTCTACCTGGACCTCACGCACCTCCCGCCGGAGCAGCTGGACGCCAAGCTGCCCGACATCACGGAGTTCGCGCGGACGTACCTCGGTATCGAGCCGTACACGGACCCGATCCCGATCCAGCCCACCGCGCACTACGCGATGGGCGGCATCCCGACGAACGTCGAGGGTGAGGTCCTCAGCGACAACACGACGGTCGTGCCGGGCCTGTACGCGGCGGGAGAGGTCGCGTGCGTTTCCGTCCACGGCGCGAACCGTCTCGGCACCAACTCACTGCTGGACATCAACGTGTTCGGTCGCCGGGCGGGCATCGCGGCGGCGGAGTACTCGCAGAAGGCCTCGTACGTCGAGCTGCCGGAGGACCCCGCTTCGCTGGTCGTCTCCCAGGTGGAGGCGCTGCGTACGTCCACGGGCAGCGAGCGCGTGGCGGTCCTGCGCCGCGAGCTGCAGGAGACCATGGACGCCAACGTCATGGTGTTCCGCACCGAGCAGACGATCAAGACGGCGGTCGAGAAGATCGCCGAGCTGCGCGAGCGCTACAAGAACGTGTCGATCCAGGACAAGGGCCGGCGTTTCAACACCGACCTCCTGGAGGCGATCGAGCTCGGCAACCTGCTCGACCTCGCCGAGGTCATGGCGGTCTCCGCGCTGGCCCGCAAGGAGTCCCGCGGCGGTCACTACCGCGAGGACTACCCCAACCGCGACGACGTCAACTTCATGCGCCACACCATGGCGTACCGCGAGGTGGGCGACGACGGCACCGAGTCCATCCGTCTCGACTACAAGCCGGTCGTCCAGACCCGCTACCAGCCGATGGAGCGTAAGTACTGATGGCTACCCCTGTTCTGGACAAGGTGGAGGCAGAGTCCGCCGCGTCCCCCTACATCACGGTCACGTTCCGGGTCCGCCGCTTCAACCCGGAGGTCTCGGCCGAGGCGGTCTGGGAAGACTTCCAGCTGGAGATCGACCCCAAGGAGCGGGTGCTCGACGGCCTCCACAAGATCAAGTGGGACGTCGACGGCACGCTGACCTTCCGCCGGTCGTGCGCGCACGGCATCTGCGGCTCGGACGCGATGCGGATCAACGGCAAGAACCGCCTGGCCTGCAAGACGCTGATCAAGGACATCAACCCCGAGAAGCCGATCACGGTCGAGCCCATCAAGGGCCTGACGGTCCTGAAGGACCTGGTCGTCGACATGGAGCCGTTCTTCCAGGCGTACCGGGACGTGATGCCCTTCCTGATCACGAAGGACACGAACGAGCCGACGCGGGAACGCTTCCAGACGGCGGAGGACCGCGAGCGCTTCGACGACACGACGAAGTGCATCCTCTGCGCGGCCTGCACCTCCTCGTGCCCGGTCTTCTGGAACGACGGCCAGTACTTCGGCCCGGCGGCGATCGTGAACGCCCACCGCTTCATCTTCGATTCGCGTGACGAGGCCGGCGAGCAGCGCCTGGAAATCCTGAACGACCGCGACGGCGTCTGGCGCTGCCGCACCACGTTCAACTGCACGGACGCCTGCCCCCGAGGCATCGAGGTCACCAAGGCGATCCAGGAAGTGAAGAGGGCGCTGATCACCCGCCGCTTCTGACCTTCCCCACTTGACCTCAGGCCCCCGTTTCCGTCACTTCGGAAACGGGGGTCTCTGGTGTTTTTGGCGTGTTCGCGCCACTACTGAAGGAGGCATTCCGCCGTCACACTCCGAACCACCTGGTCCGAAACCTTCGGGAGGGGGAGGCGTGGCGGAGGAGTTCAAACCCCCGGAGCAGGGGGACATCCCTTGGATTGCGCCGACACCTCTCGGATACGGACCAGCCGACTCCATGGCGCTCTTCGTCGCCGCCCCGCTACTGACGGCCGCAGCGCTCTCCCTGGCCGGGGTGGTCGGTGGAGCCGACGACCATTTCCGCTGGCCCGGGCCGATTCTGCTGCTGCTCGTGATCTCGGCGCTCCTGCTCATCGCAAGCATTCAGCTCAGTTACCACTCAAGGCTCTACCTGTATTCGTATGCGGATCTAGTCGACTGGCTGTCCGAAGGCTACGTCGGCAAGAACTTCGCCTCGCTCCACGCCAAGCAGGAACGGGACCACGCCAAGTGGAAGACATACGCCCGCGCGGCCGTGTGGTGTTTCAATCTGGGCACCGTGCTCCTGGGGTTCGGAGTGGCCGCGGCACTCGTCCCACCGCCCGGGGCCGTGCAGTCCCCCTGGCGTTGGGCCGCCGCGATCGTCGCCTTTGTGGCGACCGCCCTGGACACGGTCTGGATCGCGCGTCTCTACCGCAAGGCGACCTCCGATCCCGTCGGCGTGAATCTCCGCCGCTCCGCCGCCCGCATCCGTCGCTTCATCAGCAGAGGGAGCTGATCGATGATCACCCAGTTCGAACTTCCAGGATTCCCCTTTCCGCTTGACGCCCCTCTCTGCCCTGGTTGCCGGGTGGAGGTTCCCACGGGAACCGGTAATGGCTACAAGGAGCGCTACACGGAGGCCGAACGAGCCGCGTGGCTGGACGGCATCCGACCGTACGAAGCTCCCACAGAGGCTGCGCTCAGAGATCCTCGCGGATTCGCCTTCGTCCACGACCGGGACGACTGCCGCTACCTCGAACTCCCTCCGGTCGTCCTCCAAGACGGATTCCAACCCGCGGAAGAGGCTCTGAAGAAGGTGTGGCTCGCCAGGCAGCAGCGGCCCTCGTAGGTCCCACCGATCAGTCCCCGCCCCCTTCCCGCCGTTGTCGATGCGTCCTGGCGCCGTGGTCGTATCGCACGTCGGCACCCCCTCTTCCGGTGACCAGGTCCGAGATCCCGGCGAACAACTCCAGTTCCTCTCCCCGGTCGTCAGGCAGCCGATGGTGCAGCGCCTCCGCCAGGTCGAACCGGTGCAGGTCGTACACGACATGCATCAGACCGGAGTACGACTGGGCGGCGATGACTGCCCCTTTGTAGGCCACCCCGGCCGACACCAGGGTGGCCCCGCACAGCCACCAGGCGGACGGCTCGTCGTACAGGGCCACCGCCCCTGCCCCGGTGAGTGCCAGGAAGGACCAGCAGAGATTGACCGCGGTGTCCAGCGCATCCCTGGTGGAGCGCAATGCCTCGCCCAACCGGTCCGACACCTGCGGATAGATCCGCGGCCAGGAGGAGAGGGTGGTCAGTCCGTAGCGCTCACCCGCGCTCAGCTCACCCGCGCGCAGGGCGTTTCCGAGCGCGGTGGGCAGAAGAGCCTCGGCCGGCGGCCGGGCCGCAAGACGGCGCCGGGCATCTGCCCGCATCCGGAGGGCGGTATCACCACGGACCGCCCTCTCTGCCTTCTTCCGCAACACCTGCCACCGCCTGCGTTGCACTCGGACCAGCAACCCGGCGAAGCTTGCCGTGAGGGCCCATCGGTCCCAGTAACCTTCGAGGACCCTCACCGCCCGTACCTGAAACGGATCTAGCAGCAGGCCGAGCAGGGAGGCGAAGACAACGACCGACGTGGTCAGGCTGAAGGCTGCTTCCGGGCGCTGCGGCCACACCGCACCCCAGGCGCTCCGCCCCGTGAAACTCCCCGCCCGTACCAGCGCGAGCACCCCCGCGACGAACAGCGCGCACGGCGCGAAATGCACCGTCAGCACCCGTCGCACGATGCCCGCCCTCCCCGTACGTCACTTGAGTGCTGTTCAGTATGGGGTTTACCCGGCCGATCCCGTATCGTCCACTGCGTCGATCATGTACACAACGACTTCTGGGGAGAGGTCGTCGCAAGGGGGGAACGCGGCCGATGCATGCCGTAGGGGAGCAGACACGGCAACCGTGTCCGGAGTGCGGGGCGGAGATCCGTACGGACCGCCGTTTCACCACGTGGTGCGCGGTCTGCGACTGGAACGTGGATCCGCAGCGGCCGGACGAGCCCGCGCGCGGTCTGAAGAGCATGCGGCGCAAGGTCGCACAGCGCTACGGCGAGCGGCTGTTCGGTGAGTTGAGTTCCACCGACGCTCCGGAGCCGACGGGGCGGACGGCCGTCGGCCTCGCGGCCTCTGCGGTCGCGCTCGCCGTGCACGGACTGACCGCCGCCCTCGCCGCCGCCGGCATCGGCCTGCTGGCCAGCGGCTGGGGTGGCCCCAGCGTGCTGCTCGGGCTGGTCCTGCTGGCACTGGCGTGGTCGCTCCGCCCCCGGCTGAACCGGCTGCCCAAGGACGCCCGCGTCCTGCTGCGGCACGACGCGCCCGAACTGTACGCGCTCATCGACGAGATCGCCGCCGCCATGGGCACCCGTGGCGTGGACGCCGTCGTCGTCGACGACGAGCCCAACGCGAGCGTGACGCACCTCGGTGTCCGCCGCCGGATGCTGACGCTGGGGCTGCCGTTGTGGGAGGTGCTGACCCCGCAGCAGCGGGTCGCGCTCCTGGGCCACGAGCTCGGCCACTTCACCCACGGGGACACCCGGCGCGGGATGGTGGTGGGCACCGCCTACCGGTCGCTGTCGACCTGGTACTACTACGTCTCCCCCATCCGGCATCCGAAGCCCCTCGAAGTCATCGCCAACCTGTTCTACATCCTGCCCCGCACCCTGATCACCGGCGTGGTCGCGCTGCTCGACCTGCTCACCGCCCGGGCCTCCCAGCGCGGCGAGTACCTGGCCGACACGGCGGCCGCCCGTGCCGGCTCCACCGAGGCCGCGACCGGGCTGATGGACCGTCTCCTCGCGGCCGACTCGATCACCACCGTTCTGACCCGCGAGGCCAACAGCCGCCGCATACGCGGCCGGAGCCGGATCTCCGAAAGCGACGCCGACGGTCTGTGGGAGACGCTCGCCGCCCACATGGACTCCATCCCGGAGTCCGAGCGGGAACGCCTTCGCCGGGTCGGTGCGCTCCGCGGCCACAGCGTCGACGCGAGCCACCCGCCGACCCATCTGCGCCTGAGGCTCCTGCTCGACAGCAAGCCCGCGGACGCCTCGGTCACTCTCGGCGCCGACCGCTCCGAGCGAATCGCCGGTGAACTGGCCGATGCCCGCAGAGCGGTGGCGAAGGAGATCGTCAGGGACGGGTTCGTGCACCTCTGACGGCTCGCGTCACAGCTGGCTCAGGATCGTCGGGTCCGTGATCTTCGTGTCGTTCGCCAGCATCATCGCCTTGCTCAGGATCACCGCCAGCCCCCGGTCCCCCTCGAAGGGGAGGTAACCCGCCTGGGGAGTCGTGGGGTTGGCGGTCGGGACTATGCAGAGGTACTGGTCGTTCGGGGTGCGGAGGATGTTCGTCGAGCCGAGGTGGATCCTGTACGTGTGGCGGTCGCCCTTCACCTGGAGGAAGCGGCCCTCCAGGGTGCAGCGGTCGGCTATCGCGAGGCGGGGGATCAGGCGGGTCAGCAGGGTGCGGCGGGTTTCGGCGGTGGCGCTCAGGTCGCCGAAGCCGTACGACGTCCAGTACTCGCGGAAGCGGCCTTCGGGGCCGCCGTCCTGCCAGGTGGGGTCGTTGCCGATGCTCGCGACGCCCACGAACAGGTCGACGTCGCGCAGGACTTCGGAGAGGACCAGGGGCGGGACCGAGGCGAGCGGGACGGGGTCCACCGGGGCCGCGCCGTCGCGGAGCCACATGTGGTACTCGCCGCCGGAGCAGTGCGCCGAGTTCTCCGGGGCGTCGATCGGGTAGAAGCGGACCTGGTCGGTGCGCAGGCGCAGGAAGCTGCCGGAGTCGGTGCTGTCCACGCCGTAGTGCTCGCCGTCGCCCTCGATCCAGTACTCGGCGCGCAGTCCCCAGCGCGGCAGTTCGCGCACGGCCGGCGGTGCCGTGTCGTCGACCATCAGGCGGAGCCGGTTGCGCCAGCCCCTCGCCGCGGCCAGGGAGTGGAACTGGTGCTGGCGCAGGATGTGGGCCGCGAAGCGGTTGGAGTAGGTGCCGGTGGTGCGTTCGGCGTCCGTCAGCAGGTAGACCTCGCGGTGGGCCTGCTTGAACGGCTGCGTGACGCCATGGCGTTCCAGCCAGTCGCGCCAGGCGACGATCTCGGCGGGTTCGTGGTCGACGGGGTGCCAGAGACGGACCTTCGCGCCGTCGCTCACAGGGTCGTCGGCGAGGGTGCGCAGCGTCCCGTCGGCGTACCCGACCGTGGTGCCGTCGACCGTCCACAGGAGACGGCGGGCCAGGGTGCCGACCAGGGGGTGGTCCACGTAGCGCTCGCGCCAGGTGTCGTAGGACCAGGTGCGGTCCGCGAGGAACTGGCGGTCCAGGCGCTCGCTCTGCGCCGAGAGCATCTTGTCGATGTCCTTGACGGCCGCCTTGAGGTCCTTGAGGGCGTCGGGGTGGTCGCGCCTGACCGACGCCGGGACGCTCTTCACCGCCTTCCCGGTGGCGTTGTTCCAGGTCAACTGGGCTTTCGTACCCCGTACTTCGAGTACGGCGGTCGCCTCGCCGAGCTGCTGTCGCGACCGGCCGACCTCCGTCAGGCCGTAGGCGGGCACGGCCAGTTCCTCGATCTCCTCGCGGCCGAGGCCCATCGCCGCCGCCCGGGCGTCCAGGCTCGTCTCGAGGAGCTTGAGCGTGCCCTTGAAGGTGACGCGGGTGGCGAGGCGGGCCAGTTCCGCAAGGGCCGCTTCGCTGTCGATGCGGGCCAGGGCGTTGACGCCGGCGTTGGCGACCTTCGGGTTGCGCGGGCCGACGCCGGGGACCTTCTTGAGGGACGTCTCGACGAGGGCGCCGAGCACGCGGGCCGTGTCCGGGTGGGGCGGGAGGAGGGAGAGCAGCCAGGTCAGACCGCGCAGGGCGTTCGCGTTGTACGGGTCGTAGACGCTGTTGACGTGCGGGTCGTACGGGCCACTCTCCAGCTCGAAGGTGCGGGGCCGGCCGACGAGGGCGAGCCAGCCGGTCACCGCCTCGCGGACCCGGTCGGGACCGAGCGTCCCGGCCAGCGCGGCGGCCCGCTGGTCCCACTTGGCGGAGGGCTTGGCGGCGGTGGCGGTCGCGGCGAGCGTGAACAGCTCGTGCCAGGCGGGGTGGCCGGACTCCGTGTCCCTCAGGGCCTGTTCGGCCCACTCCTCGCCGACGTTGAGCGCCGGCTCGGTCAGTTTCTTCGCCGTCCTGGGGAGGTCCTCGTTCTGGTAGGCGTGCAGGACGGAGCGACGGACGGTGGCGACGACACCGGGCGCGATCGGGCGGCCCGCGGCCAGCTCGGCCTCGATGAGGTTCTCGTAGCGGGCGCCGTACCAGAAGGAGTGCTGCCCGGCTACCCGGTCGAGCAGGGCGAGGCGTTCCGCGAGGAGGCGGTCGTGGGGCGGCAGGTCCCGGGAGACGATACCCAGCAGGACCAGCGCGTTCTCCCGGGCGATCGGGCCCGCCTGTTGCGAGTGGTACTGGGTCACCAGGCCGTCGGCGACCCTGGACCGCGCCTCCGGCGGCAGTTCGAGCAGCCGGGCGAGCACGCCGTCCCACAGGCCGGTCCAGTTGCCGTCGTTGACGGCGGCCGCCTTGAGCAGGTCGACGGCGAGTTCTTCGAGTTCGTCGTCGGCGCTCCGTTGCCGGATCAGGTCCTTGAATCGCTGGATCTGGCCCATGTCGTCATCCCCCCACCAGTGGTACGAGCTTCAGGAACGTGACCTCCGTGCCGAGCGGCAGATCTATCTGCTCGTCGAGGTCGGTGACCTGGCGGTCGCCCACCAGCACGAGGAAGCCGTTGCCTGTGAAGGCCTTGAGGGCCAGGGCCGTCTGGGTCTCGGGGTCGATGGGGCGGGGAGTACGCAGCGCGTAGCCGTTCAGCACCCGCTCCGTGTCCTCGGGCTGGACCAGGCCCTGGAACACGGCGGGTGTGCGCGCGTTGAACTCGGCGGCCTCCTGGAACACCCGGCGGCGGATCAACTCCCGTACCGCAAGGCGCTCCTCGGCGATCTCCAGACCCCAGCCGTCGCTGCGGCCACCGCTTGTCGTCTCGTCGACGAACGTCACGATTCCCATGCCGAGACAGTACGGGGCACCACTGACAACGGGGTGGGGCAGGCGCTCCACGGTCCGTCAGAAGACGTTGCGTACGACCGTCCAGGCCACGGCGAGCGCGAGGACGACGATCTGGGCGCGGGGGCCGAGCGCCGGGTGCCAGCGGCGGCCGTGCAGGCCCTCCCAGGCCCATCGGCCCAGCAGGGCGAGGGCGTACGGGGACGCCAGCAGCAGGGCCCGGTTGTCCAGCCAGGCCTCGGTGAAGTGGCCGTGCATCAGGTCGTACACCATGCGGGTGCCGCCGCAGGCCGGGCAGAGCAGACCGGTGACCATCCGGAACGGGCAGCGGGGCAGCAGGTGCCCGGGCTCGTGCGGATCGGCACCGTAGAGATAACCGGCCCCGACCGCTCCCGCGACGAGTACGGCCGCGGGTCCGGCGGCGGGGTGCCGCAGCGGGGACAGCAGCCGGGACAGCGGGCCGGGCGCCGACGCCGGGCTCCGGCCGTGCACCGGCTGCCCACCGGAAGCCGACACGGAACCGGCCGGCGGCTGCTTCCGATGCTCGAACTCAGACCACGGCTGCGGCTGCGGCTGCGGCTGCGGCTGCGGCTGCGGCTGCGGCTGCGGCTGCGGCTGCGGGGCGAACGGTGGCCCGTCCGCAGAGACTCCGCCGCCGCTCTCCCCGTCGCCTGAACCCCGACGCACTTCGGCTCGACGCCCCCCGCCCCTAACTCCGAAGAACCCGGCCCTGCGCATCGGTGTGGTCGTTCCCGGTGAGGAGGAGGATGCCGTCGATCAGGGCCCAGATGCCGAAGCCGCCGCACGTGAACAGCTGGGCGAGGCCCAGGCCGACGTCACCCAGGTAGAAGCGGCCGACGCCGAACGTGCCGAGGGTGAGCTGGAGGATGCCCGCGATGACCTTCGACTTGTCGGAGTACGGACGCCCGTAGGGGTCGTAGCCGTAGGGCGCGTTCGGGTCGCCGGTGTACATCCCGGGAGGGAGGTAGCCGGGCGGCGGGTAGCCCTGGTACCCCGGCGGCGGATACCCGGGGCCCGGCGGCGGGTGTCCCGGCTGCTGCGCACCCGGCGGCTGGTTCGGATAGCCGTACCCGGAAGGGTCGGGCTGCGGCGGCTGCTCGCTCAAGGGGAACTGCTCCTGGGGACCGAAGCGGGAGGACCCGCGAAAAGACGACAATGAGCCCGGTCATCATGCACGACGGACCCCGCGTCGCAGAAGCCCGTTTCGCCGGGACCGCTCTAATCTGACGACATGTCAGATGACCAGTCGTACGAACTGCTCGGCTTCGACAACGTCCTGCTCCCCGTCGGCGACCTCGGCGAGGCCGTCGCCTTCTACGAGCGCGCGGGCTTCACCGTGGGGTTCCGCCTCGACGAGGCCGGCATCGCCCTGCTGCGGGTCGGCGGCGAGACGCCCGGGATCCTGCTGCGCCAGGAGGACGCATGCGGGCACCGTCCGCCGCCGTGGCCCGCCACGCGCGTGTGGCTGGAGGTGCCGGACGCGCGGGCAGCCGCCCGCAGGTTGCACACCGCGGGCGTTCCCCTGCTGGACGCACCGTTCTCCGTGGCCACCGGCTGGACCGTCGAGGTCGCCGACCTCTGGGGCAACGTCATCGGATTCACCGACTACACCAAGCGCCCGGAACTGGCCCGCAGGACATGACGGCGAGAGTGATCCAGACCTCACTCCCATCGAGTTGAACACGTTCAAAAGCAGGTCTAGAGTCTCTCCCGTCAGCGTTTTGAACGCGTTCAAGAAGGGGGAGGCGCATGGACCGCACGGTCGTCGCCTACGTCATCTACCTGCTCGTCAGCGTCGCGCTCACCATCTGGGTGGCCCGCACGCTCAGCCGCAACGGGCGGATCTTCCTCGCCGACGTCCTCAAGGGCAACGAGCAGCTCGCCGAGGCCGTCAACCACCTCCTGGTGGTCGGCTTCTACCTGGTGAACCTCGGATTCGTCGCCCTCTACCTGAGCGGTGACGACACGATCGAGGACACCCGCGGCATCTTCGAGGCCCTGTCGACGAAGCTGGGCGTGGTCCTGCTGGTGCTGGGAGCGATGCACCTCGCAAACGTTTACGTGCTCAACCGGATCCGGCGCCGGGGCGCCCTGGAGCGGGAGCAGGTGCCGCCGGTCGCGCCGCAGGACTGGGTCCGGGCATGACGGCGAACGCCGCTCCGGCGGACCGGACACCCCCGGTCCGCCGGCTCACCGTCCTCTACGACGACCGGTGCGCGCTCTGCACCTTCCTGCGCGACTGGCTCGTACGGCAGCCGCAGTTGGTGCCGCTGGACCTGGTGCCCGCGGCCTCCGAGGAGGCCCGGCGGCGGTTCCCCGGACTCGACCACCGGGCCACGCTCGACGAGATCACCGTGGTCGGCGACTCGGGGCAGGTCTACCGCTCCGCCGCCGCCTGGATCGTCACGCTGTGGGCGCTGCGCGAGCACAGGGGACTCGCGCATCGCCTCAGCACACCGTCCGGGGCGCGGCTCGCCAAGGGGGCCGTGCTCGCCGCGGCGAAGTGGCGCGGGGCCCAATGGGGCGGAACACCCCAAGGGGCACAGGGTGGACGGACCTACCGACGGGCGGACGGATGGTCGTACGACCCGAGTACGGGCTGGACCTACAGTCCACCGGGCTGCGGCGGCGACGCCTGCGCCACTGGTTAGGCTCTCTTGCTGTGCCCGCCAAGAACGAAGGCCCCGAAGAGGGCTCCGCGCCGTCCACCAAGTCCGAGCAGACCCGTGCGCTGATCCTGGAGACGGCGATGCGGCTCTTCCAGGAGCGGGGCTACGACAAGACCACCATGCGGGCCATCGCCAAGGAGGCCGGGGTCTCGGTCGGCAACGCGTACTACTACTTCGAGGGCAAGGAGCACCTGGTCCAGGGCTTCTACGACCGGCTCGCCGCCGAGCACCGGGTGGCGATCCGGGACGTCCTGGCCCACGAGAAGGACCTGGAGGCGCGTCTCGCGGGCGTGCTGAAGGTGTGGCTGGACATCGCAC
Organism: Streptomyces sp. NPDC047072; assembly: GCF_040643855.1. Taxonomy (NCBI): domain Bacteria; kingdom Bacillati; phylum Actinomycetota; class Actinomycetes; order Kitasatosporales; family Streptomycetaceae; genus Streptomyces; species Streptomyces sp. NPDC047072. The sequence continues at coordinate 70,476 of NZ_JBEYVC010000020.1, forward strand.
GGCCGTACCACGAGTTCGCGGTGCAGTTCTTCAAGAACGCCGCCGACCCCGACAGCCCGCTCAGCCCCTTCTCCGCCGAGTCGGAGCACGCGCGCGAGGAGGCCATCTCGGTCCACCGGGAGGTGCTGCGGGGGGCGACGAAGACGAAGGTCCCGGAGGAGCTGCGGGACATCCTTCCGGAGCTCATGTGGCTCTCCCAGATGGGGCTCGTCCTCTACTGGGTCTTCGACCGCACGGAGGGACGGGAGCGCAGCTACCGGCTCGCGGAGCGAGGCGCCAGGCTCACCGCGAGGGGGGTGTCCCTGGCCCGCTTCCGGGTGCTGCGCCCCCTCGTACGGGAGGTGCACGAGCTGTTCACGGACTTCCTGCCGGGCATGACGAACGCCCTGCCGGATCCGTCGAAGAAGAGGTGACTCCCAACGGGTCGACGTCTAGTTGACGGCGTCCACCTCACCCTCGGCGAGCTCCACGTCGTACACCAATGGGCCCTCCGCCACGACGACGTGCCCCGCGCGTGAGCCGTACGACGACGCGGTCGCCGCCAGGAGGTACGTGCCCGGGCCCGGGACCGAGACGATGTAGGAGCCGTCGGCCAGGGAGACGACGCGGTCGAGCTGGCGGCCGCCCTTGGAGAGCAGGGTGACGGCGGCGCCCTCCAAGGGCTCCCCCTCGGTCGTACGGACGAAGCCGTGGACCACCGTCGAGGGGCCCTCGGTGGCGGCGGGCGGCTCCGTGAGCGCCTCTTCCTTCGGCTCGACCGCCAGGTGCGGCAGCCGCTTCTCCAGCCACTGCGGCAGCCACCAGTTGGACTTGCCGAGCAGGTGCATGGCGGCCGGCACCAGGGCCGTACGCAGGACGAAGGCGTCCAGGGCGACCGCCGCGGCCAGGCCGACGCCCGCCATGGCCGCGCCCGAGTCGCCGCTGAGGACGAAGGCGAGGAAGACGCAGACCATGATGAGGGCCGCGGAGTTGATGACCCGGCTGGTCTCCGCCAGGCCGACGCGTACCGCGCGCGCGTTGTCGCGCGTGTGGACCCACTCCTCGTGCATACGGCTCACCAGGAACACCTGGTAGTCCATCGACAGACCGAAGAGCAGGGACAGCATGATGACCGGCAGGAAGGCGTTGATCGGGCCCTCCTTGCCGAGGCCGAGCGCCTCCAGTCCCCAGCCCCATTGGAAGACCGCCACGAGGACGCCGAAGGAGGCGGCCGCGGCGATCAGGTTCATCAGGGCGGCCGTCAGCGGGACGACCAGGGAGCGGAAGGCGACCAGCAGGAGCAGGAAGCCGAGGCCGATGATGGTCGCGATGAACAGCGGCAGACGGTCGCCCGTGACCGACGCGAAGTCCTTTGAGACCGCCGTCACGCCGCCGACATGGGCCTGCGCGCCCGCCTGCGGGATCACCTTGTCGCGCAGGGTGTCGATCAGTTCGTCCGTCTCCTTGGACTGCGGTGACGTCGTCGGGACGACCTGGATCACCGTCACGCCCTGGGCGGGCGGCAGCGCGGCGACCCGCGCGACCCCGGGGGTCGACTCGATGCCCTGGACGAGGGTGGCCGTGTCACCGCCGTCGGCGACCACCTGGAGGGGGCCGTTGAAGCCGGGGCCGAAGCCCTCGGCGAGCAGGTCGTAGGCCTTCCTGGTGGTCGTCGAGGCGTCGTCGTTGCCCTGGTCGGTGGCGCCGAGGCGGAGCGAGAGGACGGGGATCGCGAGGACGGCCATGACGACCAGGGCGAGCGCGGCGATCCGGCGGGGGCGCTTCTCGACGTTCACCGACCAGCGGGCGGCGAGACCGCTCGCCCCCTCCGGCGCGGGCCCATTGGCGGCCAGCCGGCGCCGCTGGCGGCGGCTGAGCACACGCGGGCCCAGGAAGCCCAGCAGGGCCGGGAGCAGGGTCGCGGCGGCCAGGACGCTCAGCACGACGGTGAGGGACGTGCCGATGACCACGCCGTCCAGGAAGCGCAGTTGGGTCACGAGCATGCCGGCGAGCGCGATGCAGACCGTGCCGCCCGCGAACAGCACCGCGCGGCCCGAGGTGTTGAGGGCGGTGACCGCCGCCTCCTCGGGGTCGAGGCCGCGTTCGATGCCGCGCCGGTGCCGGGTGACGATGAACAGGGCGTAGTCGATGCCGACGCCGAGGCCGATCAGGGAGGCCAGCAGCGGGGCGATGTCGGGGATGTCGGTGGTGTGGCTGAGCAGCTGCGTGGAGAACAGGCCCATGCCGACGCCGAAGACCGCGATGGCGATCGGCAGCGTCATCGCGAAGAAGGACCCGAAGGCCAGGAAGAGCACCAGGGCCGCCGCGCCGATGCCGACTATCTCCGACAGGCCCTGGGGCGGCTCCTGGACGCGCTGGATGGCCTGCCCGCCCAGCTCCACCTGGAGGCCGCCGCGTTCGGCGCCCTGGGCGGCGTCCACGACGTCCTCGACGAGCTTCTTGGGCACCTCGTTGGCCCGCTGGGTGAAGGTCAGCTGGGCGTAGGCGATCGTGCCGTCCCGGCTGATCTGGGCCGCGCCCCGCGGGCCGTAGGGACTGGTGACCGCGCCCACGCCGGGCATCTTCGCGATCCCGTCGAGGACCGGCCGGATCCGGTCCTGGACCGCCTGGTCCTTCACCGAGCCCTCGTCGACCTTCCACACCACGGTGTCGGTGTCGCCCGAGGTGGCCGGGAAGGCCTTCTCCATCAGGTCGTACGCGCTCTTGGAGTCCGTGTCGGGGAGGGAGAACACGTTCGCGTAGTTCGTGCCCGCCGTCGAGGCCGAGAAGCCCAGCCCGAACAACGCCCCCACCCACAGCAACAGGACCACCAGCCGGTGCCGATAGCACCAACGTGCCAATGCCGCCACGCTCAACTCCCCTTTGATCGGTCGGAAGGTCCCCCAGGTCCTGCGCAGCAGAATGGGCGACGCCGCCCCGCGCGTGACACAGCTCGCCCATGACTCTCAAGGAACTCCAAAGCTCGGACCGGGCCCGTTGTCAGTGGTCGCCCCGATACTGAGGAACATGACTGGGGGAACGACGGGTCCGGGGACCGTGCTGGTGGTGGAGGACGAGGAGAGCATCGCCGACGTCCTCGCGATCGCCCTGCGCTACCACCGCTTCGAGGTGATGGTCGCGGGCAGCGTGCGCGAGGCGCTCGTACTCGCCGGGCAGACCCGGCCGGACGCGGCGCTGCTCGACGTCATGCTGCCCGACGGCGACGGCCGCGCCCTCGGCAGGCAGCTGCGCGCGGAGCGGCCCGACCTGGCGCTGGTCTTCCTCACCGCCCGCGACTCCCCCGCCGAGATCGTCGGCGCCCTCGGCTTCGGCGACGACTACATCACCAAGCCGTTCAACATCGACGAGGTCGTCGCCCGCATCACCGCGGTGCTGCGCCGCACCCGCCCGGCCGACGTCCTGCCGCAGCGACCGCCCCTGCGCTACGGCGACCTGGAGCTGGACGAGACCACGTACTGCGTCCACCGCGACGGCCGCTCGGTCGAGCTGACCCCCACCGAGTACGCCCTGCTGCGCTTCCTGGTGAGAAACGGCGGCCGGATCGTCCCCAAGGAGCAGCTGCTGCGCCATGTCTGGCAGTACGAGCACACCCCACCCGAGTCGACCGTCGTGGAGACCTACATCAGCTATCTGCGGCGCAAGCTGGACACCCTGGGAGCGCCGGTGATCACCACCCGGCGGGGTGTGGGATACGGGCTCGCATGAGGATCGGGGGGCCGCTGGAGCGACTGTGCCGGACGCGCGGCGTCCGCTCCCTGCGCGGCAAGCTGACGCTCGCCAATGTCGTGCTGCTCGCGATCGGCATCGTCGCGGCGACCGTCGTGAGCGTGATGGGCATGCGGTACTACCTGCTGGACCAGATCGACAGCCAGCTCATCAAGACCCGTGACTCCCTGGGCGGTTCCCAGCTCACCCTGCGCCAGATCGACTCGCTGAGCGCCCTGAGCTTCGTCCGGGACCGCCTCGTACCGGAGGACGAGGACCACGCCCCGGAGACGGTCTTCGCCGCGGTGGACTCCCGGGGCGCCCCGATGGAGATCCTCGGCTTCGCGCCGACCGGCACCCAAAGGGCGCTGGCCGAGGCGATCGGCGACCCGCGCGGGCTCGCCGCCGACTCCGAGCCGCACGACCTCTCCCTGGACGGCTCCGCCTACCGCGTCACGGCGACCCGGCTCGGCGACGGCAACTACGCCCTCATGGCCGCCCCCACCGACGTGCTCCACCAGGGCGTCGCCAAGGCCATCCGGCTCGACCTCGCCATCGGCACCCTGCTGCTCGCGCTGCTGGCGTGTCTGACGATGGTCAGCGTCCGGCGCCGGATGCGGCCGCTGGAGGACATGGTGGAGACCTCCTCCGCGATCGCCGAGGGGGATCTGACCCGGCGGGTGCCGTCCAGCCGGGAGGCCACCCTGGAGGTCGAGCAGCTGCGCCTGGCCCTCAACTCCATGCTCCATCAGGTCGAGTCGGCGTACCGCACGCGCGAGCGCAGCGCGGCCCAGCTGCGCAGCTTCGTCGCCGACGCCTCGCACGAACTGCGCACGCCCCTGTCCGCGATACGCGGCTATCTCCAGCTGTACGACAAGGGGATGCTGAGCGACCCCGACGAGCGCAGACGGACCTGGGGGCGGATGATGGCGGAGGCCGACCGGATGGGCCGGCTCGTGGACGAACTGCTCACCCTGGCCCGCCTCGACCAGCAGCCCGAACTGCGCTTCCGCAACGTCGACCTGAGCCGTCTGGTGCGCGACGCCGCCGAGGACCTGCGGGCGCAGCAGCCCGAGCGGCCGGTCACCGTCGGCGCGCAGGGCGCGCTGCTGGTGCGGGCCGACGAGTCGGGGCTGCGCAAGGTCCTCGGCAACCTGGTGGGCAACGTCCGCACGCACACGCCGGCCGAGGTGCCGGTGCGGCTGCAGGTGGAGCGGGAGGACGGGGTCGTACGGCTCTGTGTCGCCGACGAGGGGCCCGGGCTGTGCGAGGAGGACGCGGCCCGTGTCTTCGACCGCTTCTTCCGTGCCGGCGGCGGCGCGGGCAGCGGCCTGGGCCTCGCGATCGTGCAGGGCGTGGTGCGGGCCCACGGGGGCGAAGTGGCGGTGCGCACGGCGCCGGGCGAGGGGCTGGCGGTGACGGTCACGCTTCCGGCGCGGGCGGGGGCGGTGCCGTAACCCCTGGCGTGGCGGCAGTGGTCGTACGCCTCAGGCGTTGGCGAGCACCAGGGCCCATACGGTCTTGCCGTGGATGCCGCGGCTCCAGACCCCCCACGCGGCGGCGATGTTCTCCACCAGGTGCAGGCCGCGGCCGGTCTCCTCCAGGTCGCCGACGACCCGCAGGCGGGGTTCGAGCCGGCCCTCGTCGGAGACCTCTATGAGGCAGGAGCCGTCGGCGAGGGCGGTCACCGCGACCTCGAACTCACGCTCAAGGAGCGGCCCGTGGCGCACCACGTTGGTGGCCAGTTCCGACACCAGCAGCACCGCGTCGGCCAACGCCGGATCGTCCGGCCCGTGCCCCCAGTCGGCCAGATGGTCCCGGACCCGCCGCCTGGCCAGACCGACGGAAGCCGGATGCCGGGGCAGCCGGAAGGAGTTGCGTCTCAACACGTTTGCTCCTCACCGCGCACACACCTCCGTCACATGGTGCTGCGTTGAGTGGCTGCCCGGCGTCACTCGGGCGAATGTCAGTTCCATGAAAACGCGTCAGATACGGCGCAATCGCATCGGTTCTAGATCCAGTCGAGGCGCCAGAGCCGGAAGACCCCGGTGCCGTCCGAGAGATACTGGCCGCCGCCGACGTCCTCGCTGGTCACGACGTACTCCTTCGCCTGCCACAGGGGGATGACCGGGACGTCCTGGGCGACCGCCGCCTGGAGCCGCTTGAAGTCCTGGTCGGTGTCGCTGCGATCGGCGTACTGCTGGCTGGCCTGAATCAGCCGGTCGACCGTGGCGCTGCTGTAGCCGGTGTTCATGGTGCCGTCGGTGCCGACGAGCGGGGAGCCGTAGGTGTCCGGGTCGGGGTAGTCGGCCACCCAGCCGACCGCGTACGCGTCCAACTTCCCGGTCGCCCACTGCTTCTGGAACTTGGTCCACTCGTAGCCCTTGAGCGTCACCTTGAACAGGCCGCTCGCCTCCAGCTGCTTCTTGATCTCCTTGGCCTCGGCCTCGGCGCTGCCGCTGCCCTCGCCATAGCCGTAGGTGAAGCTCACCGGGGTGCTCACGCCGGCCTTTTCGAGCAGGGCGCGCGCCTTCTTGACGCTCGGCTCGGGGTAGTCGTCGAAGAACGACGTGGTGTGGCCGGTGATGCCGGTCGGGATCAGCGAGTACAGCGGGTCCACGGTGCCCTCGTAGACGTCGGCGGCCAGCTGCTCGCGGTTGATCAGCCAGGCCAGGGCCTGGCGCACCTGGGTGTCGTGCAGCGGCTTTCCGGCGCGGGTGTTGAGGTAGAGGTTGCGGACCTCGGAGCTGTCGGCCTCCGAGACGCGCTGGCCGGGGTCGCTCGGGTTCAGGTCGGCGAGCACCTTGGGCGGCAGCTGGCGGTAGGCGACGTCGACCTGCTTCGCCTTCCAGGCGCTGTTCAGCTTGGTCGAGTCGGCGTAGTAGAGAAGCTCGATCGGGCGGCGGGAGCCGCTGACGGCGCCCTTGTAGTCGCCGTTGGGCGACAGGACCGCCTTCTTCTCCTTGGTGTACGTCGACAGCTCGTACGGGCCGGTGCCGTCGACGCCGGGGCTGGTGCGCAGCCCGTCGGCCGGGTACTCCGTGTGGTCGACGATCGCGCCGGCTCCGGTGGCCACCTTGAACGGGAAGGTGGCGTCCGGCGAGGAGAGGTGGAAGGTGACCGCGCGGCCGGCGGTGGTGACCGACTTGAGGGTGTCCAGCAGGGAGGCCGGGCCCACGTCGGAGTTGATCTTCTTGACGCGGTCGAAGGAGTACTTCACGTCCTCGGCGGTCATCTCGCGCCCGCTCGGGAACTTGATGCCCTCGCGCAGCTCGCACCGGTACGTGCGCAGATCGCTGCCCTGGAAGCCGCAACTCTCGGCGGCGTCCGGCACGGGGGAGGCGCTGCCCGGCTCGAAGGCCAGCAGTGACTGGAAGACGTTGTTGAACAACGCCCAGGAACCGGCGTCATAGGCTCCGGCCGGATCGAGTGAGGTGATGACGTCCGTCGTCCCCACCTTGATGGTCTTGCCGGCGTCCTCCTGCGACGGCAGCAGCTGCCAGCCGCCGACTCCGACCACGCCCAGCACGAGCAGTGTCGCGAGAATCCGCATGCGAACCGATCGCATCGGGTTTGCCCTCCCCGGACCCCTTCGGGTCCCAGTGCACATGCCACCCCCTAGTGGCGCGGTCACCTAATCACAGGTGTTTCACCTGGGGGAAGAGGGATTTTCCGAGTTTGACAAGCCGTTACCGCAAGGAGTTTCAGCCATGTTTCACAGAGCTCGCACAGGATCCCCCGCGAACTGCGACGCAACGCACCCCTTTGGCCGTACGGCGGCCCGGCGTCCTCACGCCTGTGTCGACGCCAGTTCGATCACCGTGACGTCCGAGGGCGCTCCCACGCGCGTGGGCGGGCCCCAGGCGCCGGCGCCTCGGCTGACGTAGAGCTGGGTGTCGCCGTAGCGCTCCAGGCCGGCGACGGTCGGGTTCGCGGCGGCCGCGAGGAAGTTGCCGGGGAAGAGCTGGCCGCCGTGGGTGTGGCCGGAGAGCTGGAGGTCGACGCCGTGGTCGACGGCGTCGTGGATCTGCACGGGCTGGTGGGCGAGGAGCACGCACGCACGCGTGGTGTCCCGGTCGCCGAGCGCCTTGGTGAAGTCGGGTCCCTGTCCCTCGCTCTCGCCCGCGATGTCGTTGACCCCGGCGAGGTCGAACCACGCCAGTTCCGTACGGTCGTTCTCCAGCGGGCGCAGTCCGAGGCGCCGTACCTCCTCGACCCACTGCTCGGCGCCGGAGAAGTACTCGTGGTTGCCGGTGACGAAGAAGCTGCCGTGGCGGGCCCGCAGCTGGGCGAGGGGGCCGCGGCCGCGCCCAGGTCCTTGACGCTGCCGTCCACCAGGTCGCCGACGACCGCGACGAGGTCGGGCTGCGTGGAGTTGATGGTGTCGACGACCGTCTGCGCGAAGCCGCGGCCGAGGACCGGGCCCAGGTGGATGTCGCTGACCACGGCGATCCGGTAGCCGTGCGCCGCGCGCGGGAGCTTGGCCAGGGGGACGGTGACCCGCTTGACCTTCGGCCCGCGCAGGACGCCGTAGGTGCCGTAGCCGACGGTCCCCGCGGCGGCCACGGCGGCGGCTCCGGCGACGACCCGGGAGACGAAGAGACGGCGGGAGGGGGCGGGGGCGGGCGTGGCGGCGGGGGTGGTCGGTGCGGGCTGCTCGGGGAACGGCTGGGACTCCGGCTCCGTGTGCGCGGGCTCGGACGCGGGCGGTTCCCCGGCCGGCACCGGCGCCTTCCGCGGCTCCTCGCGCGGCAGCTGTCGTACGGCCGTCTCGGCGGGCTCCCGCTGCCGGTCCCGGCGGTCGAGGAAACGGCGCAGCAGGGGCCGTACGACCTCGCCCGCGACCACGGCCAGCAGCAGGTAGATCGACAGCGCGAGCCACAGGAAGCCGGGCCAGGCCAGGACCTGCTGGAGCCAGAAGGGCGCGCCCGCGCGCTCCGCGACCAGGGCGCCGACCGCGAGCACCCAGCCGCCGGCGACGACCGCCGCGCCGATGCGACGGACGGGGCCGGGGCCGCTGGTGGTGTCGCGGAACAGTCGGCGCCACAGGTACCAGTTGGCCGTCACCAGGACGCCAACGGCGAGCAGCGCGAAGAGAATGATCACGCTCTGCAAACTCCTGAGGACCGGCTATGAGTTCCCACGCAGTGCGCGCACTCCGCGCAACCCGATGACGCCCACGACAGTCCCCAATACGAAGGAAACGACCGCCAGCAGCAGGTGCACCCAGAAATACCCCGTCGGGTCACCCGCGTCGTCGAACGCGAGACCGCTGGCGTCCTTGACCAGGTTCTTGACGAAAGTGATCCAGATGATCCAGCTCCACACCCCGAAAGCGAGCAGGAACCAGGAGACGGGGCGGCTGAGCTTCATGCGTTCAGTATCGCCGTCGGCTGTCCGGTTCCGTGGCCGGGGTGGGGAGGCGGGCGGGACTTCACGCTCAGCGCCATGTACGTTCCTGAGCGTGTTCGCTCTTCAGAAGACCACCGGGCGATCCCTGGTGGTCACCTCCGCCGCAGTCCTGTCGTCCCTCGCGTTGACCGCCGTACCCGCCTTCGCCGCGCCTTCGCCGTCGCCGTCACCCTCGGCGTCCGCTTCGGGTTCGGCGTCACCTTCGGCTTCGGCTTCGGCTTCGGCGAGTCCGTCGGTCACTCCCCCGGCGAAGATGTCGACCGTGGGCGGCGCCCGGCTCGGTACGGCGGGTGCGCAGGTCTCTCTGGCGGCCGGGGTCCCGGTGCTGCCCAAGGGGCTGACGGCGCGCTCGTGGATCGTCGCCGACGCGGAGAGCGGTGACGTGCTCGCCGCGAACAACGCCCATTGGCGGCTTCCTCCGGCGAGCACCCTGAAGATGCTGTTCGCGGACACCGTGCTCCCGAAGTTCCCCAGCGCGGAGAAGCACAAGGTGGTCCCCTCGGACCTGGCGGGCATCGGCGCCGGCTCCAGCATGGTCGGCATAAAGGAGAACGAGACCTACACGGTCCACGACCTGTGGCTCGGCGTCTTCCTGCGCTCCGGCAACGACGCCGTGCACGTCCTGTCGGCGATGAACGGCGGCGTCGCCGAGACCGTCAAGGAGATGAACGCGCACGCGGAGGAGCTCCAGGCCCTCGACACGCAGGTGATCAGCCCCGACGGCTACGACGCCCCCGGCCAGGTCTCCTCCGCCTACGACCTGACCCTGATCGCCCGCTCCGGACTCCAGAAGAAGGACTTCCGCGAGTACTGCTCGACGGTCACCGCGAAGTTCCCGGGCGAGACGAAGAAGAACAAGAAGGGCAAGACCGTCCGCAAGTCCTTCGAGATCCAGAACACCAACCGGCTCCTGAGCGGCGACACGGACATCGCGCAGTACCAGGGCATCGCGGGCGTCAAGAACGGCAACACCACCAACGCGGGCGCCACCTTCACCGGCGTCGCCGAGCGCAACGGCAAGGTGCTGCTCGTCACCGTCATGAACCCCTCCAAGGAAGAGCACAACGAGATCTACAAGGAGGCCGCCAAGCTCTTCGACTGGGGCTTCCAGGCGACCGGCAAGGTCCAGCCGGTGGGCGAGCTGGTGGCGCCCAAGGGGGCGCAGACCGGCGCCCAGCCGGGGGCCTCCGGCGAGGCCGGGCAGGCGGGCGGCGGCTCCGGTGACTCCGGCGGTTCCGGCGCGTCCGGGGCCGCGACGCCGGTCACGAGCGCCACGGCCGAGGGCGGCTCGGGCGGCGTGGGCACCGCCCTTGCGATCACCGGCGGGGTGCTGGTGCTGCTCGCGGGCGCCGCGTTCCTGGTCAACCGCCGTTGGCCGCTGCCGGATCTGGTACGTCGTCGTCCTCGCCAGTGACCTCCGTCTCCTTGCTCTGCGTCGCCGTCCAGGCGGCACAGAACAGGACGAGTTTCGCCGTGAAGTTGATCCACAGCAGCAGGGCGACGGGAACGCCGAACGCGCCGTACATGCTCTTCGTCGCGACACCCTGCATATAGCCGCTCAACAGCAGCTTGAGCAGTTCGAAGCCGACCGCGCCGGTCAGCGCGGCGACGACCAGACGGCGGCGCCTCGGCTCGACGCCGGGCAGCAGGGTCAGGACGTAGAGCAGCAGCAGGAAGTCGGCGAGTACGGCGACCACGAAGGCGGCGATCCGCAGCAGGACGCTGCCCCAGCCGGCCCGGTCGATGCCGAGTTCGTCGGTGATCCAGCCCACCAGCGCGGAGGCGACGGTGGAGATGGCGAGGGTGGCGAGCACGGCGCCGCCCAGCCCGACCAGGATGCCCAGGTCCTTCCCCTTGCGCAGGACCGGGTTCTCCTCCTCGTCGGGCAGCTCCCAGACCGCGCGCAGGCACTCGCGCATCGAGCCGGCCCAGCCGATGCCGGTGAACAGCAGGGCGGCACCTGCGATCAGGCCGATGGTCCCGGCGTTCTGCACCAGGCCGTCGATGTCCAACTGCTCGGAGATCCCGGGCACCTGGTCGGCGATCTTGTTCTGGAGGTCGGCCTGCTGCTTGCCGCTCAGGGTGGCCGCGGCGATCGCCGCGGCCACGGTCAGCAGCGGGAAGAGCGCCACGAAACTGGTGAAGGTCATCGCGGCGGCGAGCCGCGTCCACTTCACCCGGTCCAGCCTCTCGTACGACCGCCACGCGTGCGTGGCCGTCAGGCGCACCCAGAGGGGGCCGACGACGGGGAGCTTCTTCAGCCAGTCCATGATCCGACTCTGCCCTTCGTCCTGAAGCGCCATGTGCGCCTGCCCCGGCGGTATGGAGCGACGTCCCATTAATCACCCATTTCGGCGAGAGCGTTGACGTTTCAAAGCCGATCTCTCGCAGAGGGGCGATACGTTCACCGCCGCCGACCCACTCTCTAGCGATCTTCAGGAGCTGCTGTCGTGAAGGACGCCTTCGGTCTTCCCCGGTCCCTGCTCGTCCTCGGCGGTACCTCCGAGATCGCGCTGGCCACCGCGCGCCGTCTCGTCGCCCGCCGCGCCCGTACGGTGTGGCTCGCGGGGCGCCCCTCTCCGGCCCTGGACGCGGCCGCGTCGCACCTGCGCGTGCTGGGGGCCGAGGTGCACACGGTCGCCTTCGACGCGCTGGACCCCGAGTCCCACGAGGCGGTGCTCGGCAAGGTCTTCGCCGAGGGTGACATCGACATGGTGCTGCTCGCGTTCGGGATCCTCGGCGACCAGGCGCACGACGAGCGCGAGCCGGTCGCCGCGGTCCGGGTCGCGCAGACCAACTACACGGGCGCGGTCTCGGCCGGTCTCGTCTCCGCGCGCGCGTTGCAGGCGCAGGGGCACGGCTCACTGGTGGTGCTCTCCTCGGTCGCGGGCGAGCGCGCCCGTCGCGCCGACTTCATCTACGGCTCCAGCAAGGCGGGCCTCGACGTCTTCGCCCAGGGGCTGGGCGACGCGCTGCACGGCACGGGCGTGCACGTCATGGTCGTACGCCCCGGGTTCGTACGCTCGAAGATGACGGCGGGGCTGCCGGAGGCTCCGCTCACGACCACACCGGAGGCCGTTGCCACGGCGATCGAACTGGGGCTGCGGCGGCGCTCCGAGACGGTGTGGGTGCCGGGGGCGCTCCGCGCGGTGATGTCGGCGCTGCGGCATGTGCCGCGGGGGGTGTTCCGGCGGTTGCCTGTCTAGGGCGATGGTCGCTGCGGGTGTGGGTGACGGTCGGTGCGGGGCCGGGGTGACGGTCGCTGTCGGTGCGGTGTCAGGGCCCCTGTCGGTCACATCGAGACATGCTGGAGGGGGAGTTCGATCACGGCGTAGGCGACTGGTGAGAAGACCAGGGCCGTCAGCAGGGTCAGCGCGCGTTCCTTGTGCCTACGGGCCATCGCCAGCGGCACGAGGACGAGCAGGACGACGCAGCCCCATGCCTGGCCCTCGTAGTGCAGCACCAGGGCCGCCAGGAGGGCCTCCATGCCGAACACCCCGGCGAGCGCGGCCAGTCCGACGACCCGTCGGCTCGGGGTGCGCCCCTGCCGCCACCACGCCCCCGCCACACCGAACAGCGGCCCGCTGACGACGGCCATCGCCAGCCACACCAGGGGCCAGGCCAGGCTGCCCATGCCGGACCGGCCCAACTCGGCGTAGCCGTAGTAGCCGACGACCAGACCAATGGTGGTGCACAGGCCGGCGAGCGCCGATGACCGTACGGCCGCCTTCTCGGCGACCAGCGCGCCGGCGGCGAACGCGGGCACGCACCACACCGCCCCCGAGTTCGCGATCTGGTTGAACGTGCCGGGCAGCCAGCCCTGGGCGAGGTTGGTGAGGACACCGAGGGCGATGCCGGCCGCCGACGCCGACAGCCACCATTGGTTGGTCCTCGCGACGGGGAGGGAGGCACTGACCATCATGTGGATCCTTACGCGTCTATACACAGTGACTATACGCAACGACTATACATGCCGTGTATAGATGGGCATGGGCGAGCACTGAGTGAGGTCGACGGACAGGACGCGCGTGAGCGCCCTAGGCGGTGGGAAGGGAGCCGCGCTCGACGTGCGCAGCCTGTGGAGGCACGGTCGAGCCGCCGAAGGTGAACTCGCGCAGCTTGCGCCACACGCCGTCGGCGCCCTGCTCGTAGAGCGCGAAGCCGGTGCAGGGCCACTCGGCCTCGAACTCGGCGAGTTCCTCGAAGGCGCGGTCCATGGCCGCCTCTTCAATGCCGTGCGCCACCGTGACATGCGGGTGGTACGGGAACTGGAGTTCGCGGGCGACCGGCCCGGAGGCGTCGCGGACCTGCTTCTGGAGCCAGGTGCACGCCTCGGCGCCCTGGGCCACCTGGACGTATACGACCGGCGACAGCGGCCTGAAGGTGCCCGTGCCGGCGAGCTTCATCGGGAAGGGGCGGCCCGCGGCGGCGACCTCGGTGAGGTGTGCCTCGATGGCGGGCAGCGCGCCGGCCTCGACCTCCGTCGGCGGCAGCAGCGTGACATGCGTGGGGATGCCGTGAGCCGCGGCGTCGCCGAAGCCCGCACGCCGCTCCTGGAGCTGGCTGCCATGGGGCTCCGGGACCGCGATCGACACACCGATCGTTACGGTCCCCACTTCGTCTCCTGTCGTCCTGTCGCGCCTTGTCGGGTTCGTTACCGGCCGTCCGGCTATCGACTGTACGGCCACGGCTGTGGTGTGGGCAGGCGCAGCCGTAGTGATGTGCAGCGCTCTGCCCCGTGTTGCTCGTGTGCGGTGGTACGCCCCCGTGCCCGGCGGGGCGGGTGCCGCGCGGTCAGTGCTTGGCGGGCAGGAAGCCCACCCGCTCGTACGCGTGGGCGAGGGTCTCCGCGGCGACGGCACGCGCCTTCTCCGCGCCCTTGGCCAGGATCGAGTCCAGCGTCTCCGGGTCGTCGAGGTACTGCTGGGTGCGCTCCCGGAAGGGCGTCACGAACTCGACGACGACCTCGGCGAGGTCCGTCTTGAGTGCGCCGTAGAGCTTGCCCTCGTACTGCTGCTCCAGCTCGGCGACGCCCGTGCCGGTGAGCGTCGAGTAGATGGTGAGCAGGTTGCTGACGCCCGGCTTGTTCTCGGTGTCGTAGCGGATGACCGTGTCGGTGTCCGTGACCGCGCTCTTGACCTTCTTGGCGGTGGCCTTCGGCTCGTCGAGGAGGTTGATGAGGCCCTTCGGCGTGGACGCCGACTTGCTCATCTTGATCGACGGGTCCTGGAGGTCGTAGATCTTCGCCGTCTCCCTGAGGATGTACGGCTTCGGGATCGTGAAGGTCTCGCCGAACCGGCCGTTGAAGCGCTCGGCGAGGTCGCGGGTCAGCTCGATGTGCTGGCGCTGGTCCTCGCCGACCGGGACCTCGTGGGCCTGGTAGAGCAGGATGTCCGCGACCTGGAGGATCGGGTACGTGAACAGGCCGACGCTCGCGCTCTCGGCGCCCTGCCGGGCCGACTTGTCCTTGAACTGGGTCATGCGGGAGGCCTCGCCGAAGCCGGTGAGGCAGTTCATGACCCAGGCCAGCTGGGCGTGCTCGGGGACATGGCTCTGGACGAAGAGGGTGCAGCGCTCCGGGTCGAGACCGGCCGCGAGGAGCTGGGCGACGGCCAGGCGGGTGTTGGCCGTGAGTTCCTTCGGGTCCTGCGGGATCGTGATCGCGTGCAGGTCGACGACCATGTAGAACGCGTCGTGGGACTCCTGCAGGGCCACCCACTGGCGGACGGCGCCGAGGTAGTTGCCGAGGTGGAACGAGCCTGCGGTGGGCTGGATTCCGGAGAGCACGCGGGGTCGATCAGAGGCCATGTTCACCATTCTCTCAGGTGCGGGGGCCCGATCCGGAACCGGTCGGAAACAGATGTGCCACGGGTGGGAACCGATTCGGTCCGGGCGGTGTACCAATCCTGTGAAGACGCGGGAGGGGGGCCGCATCGTCGATGAGGCCGCGGTGATCGCACGCGTACGCGCCGGGGACCAGGAGGCGTACGCGGACCTGGTGCGGGCCCACACGGGCATCGCGCTGAGGGCGGCCGCGGCGCTCGGGGCGGGAGCGGACGCGGAGGACGTGGTGCAGCA
This sequence comes from Streptomyces sp. NPDC047072, assembly GCF_040643855.1. Lineage (NCBI taxonomy): Bacteria > Bacillati > Actinomycetota > Actinomycetes > Kitasatosporales > Streptomycetaceae > Streptomyces > Streptomyces sp. NPDC047072. Next base: position 85,671 of record NZ_JBEYVC010000020.1, read on the forward strand.
GGCCTTCGTCAAGGCGTACTGCGCGCTGGGCCGGTTCCGGGACGGCGCGTCGTTCAAGCCGTGGCTGCTGTCGATCGTGGCCAATGAGACGAGAAACACAGTGCGGACGGCGGCGCGTCAGCGCACGCTCGCCGGCCGTGAGGCGGCCCTCGCGGAGGCCGAGCCGCTGATACCGGACGCGGCGGATCCGGCGGTGGCGGCCGTGGAGATAGAGCGCCGCGCCGCGCTGGGAGCGGCTCTGGAGAAGCTGGGCGAGGAGCACCGCCTGGTCGTCACCTACCGCTATCTGCTGGAAATGGACGAGTCCGAGACGGCCCAGGCACTGGGCTGGCCCCGGGGCACGGTGAAGTCCCGGCTGAACCGCGCCCTGCGCAAGCTCGGCAAGCTGCTGCCGGAGTTCGAGCCTCGGGAAGGGGGTGATGAGCATGAGTGACGGGAGGAAGTCCTACGACGGTGAGGGCGCCCGGGGCGGCGACCGGGGCCCGTCCGCGCGGGGGCGCGAAGAGGATGCTGCTTCCCGGCTGCCGGAGGAACTGCGGGCGCTGGGGCGGTCGTTGGACGGGGGCGAGGGGTCCCTCGGCTCGGAGACGATGGTCGAGCGGGTGCTGGGCCAGATACTGGCCGATCAGATGCCGGTACCGGTGGCCGGGCCCAGGGGCGCCTCGGAGCGGCTGCGCGCGGTCCGGCGTTGGACTCGGCTGCGGTGGCGTTCTCTGACGGCCGCCCTGTGCGGGGTGCTGACGGTGCTCGCGCTCACTCCCCCGGTGCGGGCGGCGGTCCTGGACTGGTTCGACTTCGGCGGGGTCGAGGTGCGGTACGACCCGTCGGCGGTGCCTTCGCCGGGTGCCGAGGTGCCCGGTTGCGGGCGTTCGGTGACGCTGGGACAGGCCGGGCGGCGGGCAGGGTTCGCGCCGCTGGTGCCGAGGGCGCTCGGCACTCCGGGCGCGGTCACGGTTACGGCCGAGCCGCAGGGCCTGTTCCTGATGAGCCTGTGCTGGCGCGAGGGCGGGCACACGATCCGGCTGGACGAGTTCCCCCAGCAGCTCGACCCCTCCTTCACCAAGACCCTGCGCGAGCCGCCGGAGTGGATCGCGTTGAGCGGCTCGGCGTCGGCCGACGGCGTCCGGGACTACGCCCTGTGGTTCCCGCACCCCCACCTGCTCGGCTTCCTGCTGATCGACGAGGACGGAGACCGCTTCACCCGCACGGAGCGGACCGCGGGACCGACGCTGCTGTGGATCCACCGCGGCGGCGGGACGAGCGTGACCCTGCGGCTGGAGGGCGTGGCGTCGAAGGAGCGCGCACTGGACATCGCGAAGTCCGTCGATGCCCCGGCGGACGACGGCTCCGGGAAGTCCTCGAAATAGTGCGCGCGGGGTGGGAACCCCGCTCGGTCGGGCGGTGTACCAGAAGTGACAAGCGGCTCGCGGACGGGCCGCACGGGGATCGTCACTTGGGGGTCGGATGCGTGGGGTTCGGATCGAGCGGAGCGGCCGATGTCGTGAACTGACGGCGTCGGCGGGGGTGTTGGCGGCGACGCTGACCCTGCTGATGTGGGGTGCGCCCGCCGCGTCGGCCGGCGGACCGACGAGCGTGCTCGTGGTCTCGCCGGAGAGCGGGGAGACGGCGGCGCTGTACTACTCCGACGAGAAGTACAGCGAGTTGCAGCGGTGGCTGGACCCTGCGACCACGGGCATGCGAGACAAGCCTCCAGAGGCGAACCTGCTCGCGGCCCGGCAGATCAACGTCACGTGGATGGCTCACGACGTCTCGCCCTGGCGGCTGGACCGCGTCTTCCCGATGGCCGACGGGAAGGAGGTGTGGATACATACCGCGGAGCATGTGCCGGAGTCGGTGAACGGCCAGTGGCGTCGCGCCGATCACCCCGCCCGCTTACGCGCCCTGCTCACGAACCTGGGCGTGATGGGCGAGACCACCGGGGAGGGGCACGGCATATTTCCGGCGCCCGAGCCAGAGGCGGGGGATGACTCGGGGGCGGTGAGCGCGGAGACCGGGGCGTCTGCCGCGCCAGCCTCTACCTCGGCTTCGGCTTCGGCTTCGGTGGGGGACGACGGGGTCGACTGGTGGTGGGGGCTGCCGGGCCTGGGGGCCGGAGCCGGACTGGCCCTGGGTTTGCGGCCGTTCGTGTTGCGGCTCCCTTGGGAGCGACTGCGTCGGGAGCGGGGGCCGCGGCAGGAGCTGCGCGATGTGTGAGGGGTGACGGGGCCAAGGGCTGAGGGGAGATCGGAGGGGGATGGCGGTGCGGAGGAGGCACGGGGGCCCGTGGACAGGGCCGCTCAGGGTTCTCGCGGCTCTCGGGTCGATGACAGTGACGGTGGTCGGGGGCGGGCTCGGGTTGGGTGTCGGACTCGCGCTCGGGGCGCCGGCGGCCGAAGCGGTCGCGCGGCCGATGTACGGGTCGGAGGACGACGCGCCCGACCTGGCCATGGTGGTCGTCGGTGAGTCGGGCAGGACCACGGCCGTGCGCTCCGGCCGGCCGTACTTCATCCGGCTGTGGCAACTGCTGGAACCTGCGTACACAGGCACGGAGCGGGTGCCCGAGGCCTGGGAGGAGGGCCGGTATCCGCCGGTGCGGATCACCGTCGTGTGGGGGCTGACGGGGATCGGCGGCTGGCCGCAGACGGACGCGCCGCCGGGAGGCGATGTGGCGGTCGAACGCCAGGATCAGCTGTTCCTGGCGCAGGACGGCACGCCCTGGGTGCGAACGGATCCGGCACCGGAGCGGGAGGACGACGACATCCGCTGGCACCGGGCGCCCCGGGCGCTCTTCGATCGGCTGGACCGGGAGGGAGTGCTCGGTGCGGCCGCCGGAGTCGAGAAGGGCTCGTGGGACGGCGGCCCGGAGAAGGCCCTCTGGTGGACGTTGCCGGGGCTCGCCGTGGGGTTCGCCGCTGGGGCGGGCGGCACCCGTCTGATACGCCTCGCGGCGGCCCGGCCGGGTGCCGGACCGCCGCGAGGCGAGCAACGTCAGGAACTCATCGATCTCTGAGAGTCGTCGATCTTTGAGAACTCAACAGTGGGTGTGGGGTCAGCCGAGGTCGATCTCCGGGTAGAGCGGGAAACCGGAGACGAGGTCGGTGGCCCGGCGGGAGATCTCGTCCGCGATCTTCGCGTCGAGGATGTGCTGGGCCTTGGAGGGGGCGCCCGACTTGGTGGTGCCCGGCTCCGCGGTGGTCAGGACGCGGTCGATGAGGCCGGCGACCTCGTCCATCTCGGCGGTGCCCAGACCGCGGGTGGTCAGGGCGGGGGTGCCGATGCGGATGCCGGAGGTGTACCACGCGCCGTTGGGGTCGGCCGGGATCGCGTTGCGGTTGGTGACGATCCCGGACTCCAGCAGGGCAGCCTCGGCCTGGCGGCCGCTGAGCCCGTAGGAGGAGGCGACGTCGATCAGGTTGAGGTGGTTGTCGGTGCCGCCGGTGACGAGGGTGGCGCCGCGCCGCATCAAGCCCTCGGCGAGGGCGCGGGAGTTGTCGACGATGCGCTGGGCGTAGTCCTGGAAGGCGGGCTGCCGCGCCTCGGCGAGGGCGACGGCCTTGGCGGCCATGACGTGCGGGAGCGGGCCGCCGAGGACCATCGGGCAGCCGCGGTCGACCTGGTCCTTGAGGGAGTCGTCGCACAGGACCATGCCGCCGCGCGGGCCGCGCAGGGACTTGTGCGTGGTGGTGGTGACGATCTGGGCGTGCGGGACCGGGTCGAAGTCGCCGGTGAGGACCTTGCCGGCGACGAGACCGGCGAAGTGCGCCATGTCGACCATGAGCGTGGCACCGACCTCGTCGGCGATCTCGCGCATGATCCGGAAGTTCACCAGCCGCGGATAGGCCGAGTAGCCGGCGACGATGATCAGCGGCTTGAACTCGCGGGCGGAGACGCGCAGGGCCTCGTAGTCGATGAGGCCGGTGGCGGGGTCGGTGCCGTAGGAGCGCTGGTCGAACATCTTGCCGGAGATGTTCGGGCGGAAGCCGTGGGTGAGGTGGCCGCCGGCGTCCAGGGACATGCCGAGCATGCGCTGGTTGCCGAAGGCCTGGCGCAGCTCGGCCCAGTCGGCGTCGGAGAGGTCGTTGACCTGGCGGACGCCGGCCTTCTCCAGGGCGGGCACCTCGACGCGCTGGGCGAGGACCGACCAGAAGGCGACGAGGTTGGCGTCGATGCCGGAGTGCGGCTGGACGTAGGCGTGGCGGGCGCCGAAGAGTTCCTTGGCGTGCTCGGCGGCGAGGGACTCGACGGTGTCGACGTTGCGGCAGCCGGCGTAGAAGCGGCGGCCGACGGTGCCCTCGGCGTACTTGTCGCTGAACCAGTTGCCCATCGCGAGGAGGGTGGCCGGGGAGGCGTAGTTCTCGGAGGCGATCAGCTTGAGCATCTCGCGCTGGTCGGCCACCTCCTGGCCGATGGCGTCGGCGACACGCGGTTCGACGGCACGGATCACGTCGAGGGCGGCGCGGAAGGCCGTGGTCTGGGTGGACAGGGGCTGCTGCTCTGACATGGCGGCCTCCGGGCGGCGTGGCTTGAAGCGGTCACGGTTCACGGTTCGGCCCAGGCGCACGGCACTTGGTCACTCGCAGGCCGCTCCCTGATGGTCCGTCCCATCCCAGCGCGCCAGTCACGGCCTGTCGGCCAGCCTACCGGGCACGTCGCAGGGCCTCTGCGCGGCGTCCACCATGCGAGCGACGGCTTCGAGGCCCGCTCGCAGGTCGCGGGCCTCGAAGCCGTGAGGGTGGACGGCGTCAGAACAGCGCGTCGGCGAGGCGGTCGACCTGGTCGGTGTCCGGGGCCCAGCAGTAGAGCATCACCTCGTCGGCGCCGATGCCGAAGTAGGCGTTGCCGGCCTCGCGGATCTGCTGCGGGGTGGTGAGCAGCCCGGCCTCCATGTACTCCACGTGGCCGCTGAAGGCGTAGTAGTCGCGGAGGCTGCGGCGGGCCAGGTCCAAGGTGCTGTCAGGGCCGAGGGCGACGTTCGCCTGGGCGACCAGGCGAGGGCGGCCGGGGCGGTCGTGTTTCTGCCAGGCCGTGGTGGCGTCGCGGAACAGGTTGGCCATGAAGGCCGGCGGCAGGGCGGCGCCGAGGAAGCCGTCGCCGAAGCGGCCGACCCGGTCGAGGGCGGCGGGGGCGAAGCCGCCGAACAGCACCTCGGGGCCGCCGGGAGTCACGGGCGCGGGGCCGATGGGGCCCACGCCCTCGCCGTAGGGCTCGCCCGACCAGATACGGCGCAGCAACGTCATCTGCTCGTCGAGGCGGCGGCCCCGGCGGTGGAGGTCGATGCCGGCGGCGCGGCAGTCGTCCTCGCGGCCGCCGACGCCGATGCCGAGGGTGAAGCGGCCGTCAGAGAGGCGGTCGAGGGTGGCGGTCTGCTTGGCGAGCAGGGCGGTGTTGTGGTGGGGCGCGATCAGCACCTCGGTCTGGACGCGGATGCGGGACGTGGCACCGGCGAGGACCGCGAGGGTGACCAAGGGCTCGGGGTTGTCGTAGACGAGCCGGTCGAGCAGGCCGAGGGTGTTGAAGGGGCCCTCGTCGGCACGCCGGGCCCAGGTCAGCAGCTGGGCGGGGTCGTCGATGGGCAGGCCGAGGCCGATGTTCATGGGAGTGTCCTCCGGAGGGCAGGGGGGATCGGCCGGTCGGCCGGATCCGGTGCCGCCCCTCCGTTGTGCCGTGCGCTGTGCGCGGACCTGCTCCCGTACTGCGGCGTTCGTTCCAGAGAGCGTGTGCGTCAGAGTGCGGTGACCGTAACGCGGTGGGTTGGGCGTGAGCAACGCGTTTTCGGTGCCGTCGATGCTGCCGGCGACCTCGGATGTCCCGGGTTCATGGCACCCTCGGCCGTCCCGCGGTCAGAGGATCACGTGGGGCAGGAAGCGGGCGTATTCGTCGGTCACCAGGCCCGAGGACTCGCGGATGCCCAGGCCGGCCGACTCCTCGCCGACGACCCAGGCGCCGAGGACGACACGGTTGCCGTCGAAGTCGGGGAGGGGGGCGAGTTCCTGGTAGCAGCAGGGTTCGTCGCGCGGGACGGGCGGGGCGCCCGGCTCGTGGACCGTCACACCGGCGCCCTCGCGGCCGAGCAGCGGTTTGGCGACATAGCCGGTCGTCGTCGCCAGTTCGCGGGGGCCGTCCACGTAGGCGGGGAGCAGGTTCGGGTGGCCGGGATACAGCTCCCAGAGGACGGCGAGGAGAGCCTTGTTGCTCAGGAGCATCTTCCAGGCCGGTTCGATCCACAGGGTGGTGCCCGTGCCGCCGCCGTTGTCGAGGGTGTCGAGGACGTGTCCGGCGAAGCGGTCGGTGGTGAGCCACTCCCAGGGGTAGAGCTTGAAGCAGCTGCGGATGAAGCGGAGTTGGTTGTCGACGAAGCGGCCGGAGAGGGGGTCCCAGCCGATCTCTTCCATGGAGATCCAGTCGGTGGCGAGGCCTGCCTGCTCGGCGGTCTCCTTGAGGTAGGCGACCGTCATGAGGTCCTCGCCGAGTTCGTCGGCGGCGGAGTGGGCGAAGTAGAGGGGGCTCCCGGGCGGGAGGAGGACGGCCTGCTTCTTCCAGGCGTCGACCAGGCGTTCGTGGAGGGAGTTCCACTGGTCGGCGCCGGGGAAGCGCTCCTCCATCCAGAACCACTGGGGTGAGGCGGCCTCGACGAGGGAGGTGGGGGTGTCGGCGTTGTACTCCAGGAGCTTGGCCGGCCCGGTGCCGTCGTAGCGGAGGTCGAAGCGGCCGTAGACGGAAGGGAGTTCGGCGCGCCGGTGCCAGGCCTCGGTGACGGCTTCGACGATCCGGGGGTCGGTGATGCCGAGGTCGGTGAAGCGGTTCGCGGTGACGATGTGGTCGGCGGCCGCGAGGCACATGCGGTGGAGTTCCTCGACGACGTCCTCCAGCGCCTCCACCTCGTCGAGGGTGAAGGCGTAGTAGGCGCTCTCGTCCCAGTAGGGGCGCAGGGAGTCGTCGGGGTGCCGGGTGAGCGGGTAGATGAGGCCCTGCGCCTCGACGGTCTGCTGCCAGCCGGGGCGCGGGGTGAGGGTGTGGCGACGCATGGGTGTCTCGGAAGCCTGTCTCAGGGGTGATCAGCGGTTCACGGCCGTTCTCGCCGGGCTCAGCTGCCGGAACTGCCCTTGCTGATGCCGCTTCCGCCGTCGCCGTCCCCGCCGCTGCCGAAGCCGCCGCGGTCGACCTTGCTGCTGCTTCCGCTGCCGCCGCTGCCGCTCGAACTGCCGGAACCCTTGCTCGACTTGGTGAAGGAGCCGCCCGAGACCCAGGTGCCCTTCTTCTTGCCGCCGTAGTAGTAGGCGCCGTTGAGGGTGGTGGCGGACTTGCAGTTCTTGTCGCCGACGATCTGGTAGCCCTTGCCGAGGGTGTAGCTGTCGCGGTCGACGCATCGCTTGTCGGGGTCCGAGGAGCAGGCGGTGAGAGCCATGGCGAGCAGTCCCACGCCGCCCAGTGCGACTGTTCCCGAGCGAAGTTGCCGACGTGCGTCCGCCATGTTCGTGTCTCCCCGTTGGTCAGGCTGTTGGGCCTGGTCTGCACATGTCCGGCGGACAGCTTAGAGATCGGTAAGAGCGGACGCCGAGTCAGGTCTCCTGCGGGCCTCCCCCTCTAAGGTCACTTTGTGCTCTTTGGAATGGTGTGTGCGCTCGGCGCGTCGGTCTGTTTCGGTACGGCCACCGTGTGGCAGGCGATGGCGGCCCGGGCGGCGGGCGCGGTCGAGGGCGGGGGCGGACGTGGAGGTGGAGGTCGCGGCGAGGCGGCGCTGTTGCTGCGGGCGGTGCGGCAGTGGCGGTATGTGGCGGGGCTGGCGCTGGACGGGCTGGGGTTCCTGTTCCAGATCGCCGCGTTGCGGTCGGTCCCGATCTACGCGGTCGGCGCGGCGCTGGCGTCGAGTCTCGCGGTGACCGCGGTGGTCTCGGCGCGGTTGTTGCGGGTCCGGTTGAGCGGGGGCGAGTGGGGCGCGGTCGGCGTGGTCTGCGCGGGACTGGCGCTGCTGGGGATCGCGTCCGGCACGGAGGGCGACAGGGCGGGGTCGGCGGCGCTGAAGTTCGCGATGCTCGGTGCGGCGGTGGCCGTGCTGGGGCTGGGGCTGCTGGGCGGGCGGCTGCCGGAGCGGGGGCGGGCGTTGACGCTGGGGCTTGGGGCGGGGTTTGGGTTCGGGGTGGTCGAGGTGGCGGTGCGGCTGATCGACTCGCTCGCGCCGGTGGAGCTGTTGGCCAACCCGGCGACGTACGCCCTTCTCGTCGGCGGCGGCTCGGCGTTCCTGTCGTTGACCTCGGCGCTGCAGCGGGGTTCGGTGACGACGGCGACGGCCGGGATGGTGATCGGGGAGACGATCGGCCCGGCGGCGGTGGGGGTCGTGTGGCTCGGAGACCGCACCCGCGAGGGGCTGGCATGGGTGGCCGTTCTGGGCTTCGCCGTCGCGGTGGCGGGCGCGCTGGCACTGGCACGGTTCGGCGAGGCACCGGCCGAGGAGGACGGGCCGACCGCGACTCCGTCACGGGCGGACACGCGGCACCCCTGAGACCGCCCACTCAGGAAGCCGGCCCCCGGAACCAGGGCAGCACATCACAGGAGCAGCAGCGCGACAGGGCATCACCGCAGCCGACATCTCCCCCCTGCCCACCAAGCCCAGCAGGGTCCCATCGCGCAGCCTTACCCCGGCCGGCAGCACTTCCCCCCATGCCCAGCGCCGCCCCCGCGCCCCAGGCACTCCGAACCCCGGCGGGAGCCGTCGGGGCCGTGCCCATCACGAGGAGCGGGCGCGCGTCGGGGACCACGGGCGAGCCGACCTCAGCGCCTACGCCCGACACGACTGACGCCTCCGCCCTCACACCGAGCCCCGCGCCACTCCAACGCCCCTGCTCACCGCGCCTCGACGCCGAGCCGCCCGAGGTCGCGCTCCCGGCCAACCGCCACCCGCCCGTCACTACGCCCTCCGAGCCCCTCGACCGGCCTAGCCGGCCCCCCGACCGACCCCCGTCGGCCCTCCCCTCCCCTCTCCCCTCACCCCATCGCGCCCAAGATCCCGTCCCACAACCGCACGCGTGCCTCCAGGGCGGTGATCGCCGTCTCGACCGCCTCCTCCCAGCGGTGGTCGTCCGTGCCGCAGAGGTCCGCGAGCATCTGCATGGCCATGGGGGTGTGTTCCTCGCCGTCGACCTCGATGTGGCGAGCGAGGTAGTCGCGGAAGAGGGGGAAGCGCTCGGTGCCCTCCTGGTGGATGACCTGGTCGAACATGTCGGGGATGAGGTCCTCGCGGGAGAAGGCGAAGGCGGCGGCCCGGCAGTGCAGGGGGCGTTCCTCGATGAGGGAGAAGGTCGTGCGGACGAAGTCGTTGGCGGGGGCGGGGACTTGGGCGCCGCGCAGGGCCGCCGGGACGCCGTGGCCCTCGACCAGCAGCGCGAGGAACGTGTCGACGCGGGTGACGTCGGCCCCCGCCTCCTCCATGGCCGCCCGGTAGAGCTCGAAGTGGCTGGTGAAGCCGCCGTTCAGCTCGTCGCTCTCCTCGACCAGCACGATGTCGTTGATGAGCCGTCGGCTCACCGACGTGCCACGCGGCACCCAGGGGACGTCGACACAGGTCAGCTCGCGTTGCAGCGACTTCAGCAGGGACATGAAGTCCCACACGGCGAAGACGTGGTGGGACATGAACGTCGCCAGGTCCTCACGGGTGTTTATCCGCCGGTAAATGGGATGCGCGGTCACTTCTTTCCGTGCGGATTCGATCACGGACCGCGCCCGGTCAATTCCCTCGTGATCGACGTCCCAGTCGTACCTGGACATGGTTCTCCTTCGGTCCGGGAAATTCAGAGAAAGCCGGAGAGGCGATCGTGCAGCCATGAAGACTGACCCGGCAAGCGGTTCATGGAATTCGGGAAAAGTTACTCCGAGTACAGCAGGGCAGAAGACTCCAAGGCACCCGAAAGGCCAATAAAGAGTCACGATACGGACACCGGAAAAAAGTTCGTTGAATATTTGAACGTGCTGTGTAGATCGTGCGTACTGGATCCCGTGAGCAGTAATCCCGTCACCGTGACCGTGGCCTATCGCGTGGTGCCGGGCCGTGAGGCCGACTTCCACTCGTGGGGGTGGGCGATGCTCGGTGCGAGCTCACAGCAGCCGGGTTTCATGGGAGGTGGCGTTCTTGTCGACCAAGGTGCGGAGTGGCACGTGGTCTATCGCTTCGCCAGCGAGGGGACGGCCCGTGCCTGGGAGGACTCGGCCGCGAGGGTCCAGTGGGACGTCCGGGCGGCCGGCTTCGCCCGGCAGTCGGAGCGCCGCAGCGTCCGGGGGTCCAAGCTGTGGTTCGACTCCCAGACGACCACGCCGAAGGCGCCCGCCCCACCGGCGAAATGGAAGCTGTGGTTCGTGAACATGAGCGCGGTCTTTCCGCCGGTGCTCCTGTTCAATCTGATTGTTCTTCCTTATCTCGGCGGAATCAATCCGCTCATCCGCACACTGCTGTTGTGCCTGTGTGTGACGGCTCTCGTCACCTGGATTCTCATGCCTCGGCTCCAGCGTTTCTTCAAGAAATGGCTGTATCCGCCGCTGCAGGCACTCCGCGGCCGGCACAAAAGACGGACCGCATAGGTCCGGAGCGAAAAAAGGGAGGTGGGCGGGTGAAGACCCTGCTCATCGACAATTACGACTCGTACACGTACAACCTGTTCCAGCTGATTTCCGAGGTCAACGGCGAGGAACCGGTTGTGGTGCCGAACGACGGGGCCGCCGGAATTCCCGATCTTGTGGAATACCTGGCGGCGTTCGAGAACGTCGTGGTGTCGCCGGGACCGGGGCATCCGGCCGAGCCGCGCGACTTCGGTCTCAGTGCGGCCGTGATCGCCGAGTCCACGATCCCCGTCCTCGGTGTCTGCCTGGGCCACCAGGGCATCGCGCTCGGTGAGGGGGCCGAGGTGGTGCCGGCGCCGGAGCCACGGCACGGGCATCTGTCGTCGGTCCGGCACGACGGGCGGGACCTCTTCCAGGGGCTGCCGCAGGGCTTCACCGCGGTCCGCTACCACTCGCTGGCGGTGCCCGAGCCGCTCCCGGACACGTTGGAGGGCACCGCGTGGTCCGAGGACGGCGTGCTGATGGGGCTGCGGCACCGGAACCGGCCGCTGTGGGGCGTGCAGTTCCATCCGGAGTCCGTGCTCACCGAGTACGGCCACCGGATGCTCGTCAACTTCCGCAATCTGACGGCGGAACGGGCCCGTAAGACACGGACGAAGAACACCGCCGTCACCCCGGCCGCGGCCGCGATCCCCCCGATCCCCCGGGCCACGCCGGCTGCGCAAGCCTCCGCGACGACACCGACCGCACGGACCGAGCGGACCGCGTCGACCACGCCGACAATGCCGACCACGCGGAACGCATCAACCGCGCCGCCCGCCCCGGCCGCCCCCGTCGTCCCCCACCCCCGGCGCCCCGCCCCCGCTACCTCCGCCTACCGTCTGCACACCCGTCGTGTGGCGGGTGCGGTCGACGCCGAGGCGGCCTTCACTCGGATGTTCGCCGCCTCGCCGCGGTCGTTCTGGCTGGACAGTGCCCTGGTCGAGGAGGGGCTCTCGCGGTTCTCGTTCTTCGGGGACGACAGCGGGCCGCTGGCGGAGTTCGTGCGGTACGACGTCGAGAGCGGCCGGTGCGAGGTCGAGCGGGCCGGGCGGCCGACGCGCAAGGTCGCGGCGAGCGTGTTCGACTACCTCAGGCGGCAGTTGACGAGCCGTCGGGTGGACGCGGCCGGGCTGCCCTTCGACTTCACCGGCGGTTATGTCGGCTGGTTCGGCTATGAGTTGAAGGCCGACTGCGGCTCCCCGAACCGGCATGTCTCCGACGTCCCGGACGCCTGCTGGCTGTTCGCGGACCGGCTGGTGGCCGTGGACCACCTCAAGGGGTTCACCTACGCGGTCTGCCTCGCGGAGGACACCCCGCAGGCCGCGCGGGAGGCGGAGGACTGGCTCGACGGCACGCTGGCCGAGCTGTCCTTCGTGGCCACGGAGACCCCGGGGGCCGCAAAGACCGTAAAGACCACAGGGGCCACAGGAGCCACAGGAGCCACGGCAACCGGCAGGTCGGCCCCCGCCCGGCGGCACGAGCCCGATCTCGGGGCCGCCGAGCCCTGGCTGGTGCGGGACCGTACGACGTACCTCGCCGACATAGCCGCGTGCCAGGACGCGCTGCACGCGGGCACCAGCTACGAGGTCTGCCTGACGGACATGGCCCGGTTACCCGCTCCGCCGGACGCGTTCGGGTTCTACCGCACGCTGCGCCGGGTCAATCCGGCGCCGTACGGGGCCTTTCTGCGGTTCGGGGAGGTGGAGGTGGCGGGTTCCTCTCCGGAGCGGTTCCTGCGGATCGGCCGGGACGGCGTCGCCGAGGCGCGGCCCATCAAGGGCACCGCGCCGCGTGGGCAGAACCCCGAGGAGGACGTCCGGCTGCGGGACGCGCTGGCGGCGGACGCCAAGACGCGTGCGGAGAACCTGATGATCGTCGACCTGCTCCGCAACGACCTGGGGAAGGTGTGCCGGACCGGTTCGGTGCGGGTGCCGCGGCTGATGGCCACCGAGAGCTACGCGACCGTGCACCAGCTCGTCTCCACCGTCGAGGGACGGCTGCGGGAGGGCACGGAGGCGGTGGACTGCGTGCGGGCCTGCTTCCCCGGCGGGTCGATGACCGGGGCGCCGAAACTGCGCACGATGGAGATCATCGACTCCCTGGAGACCGAGGCCCGCGGGATCTACTCCGGGGCGCTGGGATATCTGGGGTGCAGCGGGGGCGCGGACCTCAACGTCGTCATCCGTACGGCGGTGTTCGCGGACGGGGTGATGCGGTTGGGGGCCGGCGGGGCGATCGTCCTGGACTCCGACGCGGAGGCCGAGTACGACGAGATGCTGCTGAAGACGGCGGCCCAGATGCGGGCCCTGCACCTGCACACCGCGGACCGGTTGCGGGAGGAACGGCAGGGGGCGGGCGCCCGGCGGGCGGGCGGGGCCGCCGCCACCGGAACCGCCACGGCCACGGCCACTGGAACGGCCACGGCCACAGCCACGGCCACCGGAACGGCCACCGCCTCGGCCCTCGCCAGCGGAACAGCCACAACCCTCGTCAACGGCACTGGCACCGGCACCGGCACCGGTAAGCGCACAGCCACCCCCACCGAGGAGCCCGTCCGATGACGTCTCCGCAGACCACCCTCACGCCGGCCGACACCGAGGCCCCCGGCAACCTCGCCGCCCAGCTCGCGGACCTCAGTGAGCGGCGTGGGTGGACGGCTCGGCCCGCCTTCCACCAGGGTCACCGGGTCTGGACCCACGGCGAGGTGCACGCGCTCGCGGCGCGGGCGGCGAGCGTGCTCGCGGAGTGCGGCACCAAGGCGGGCGACCGGGTGCTGCTGGCGCTGCCGGACGGGATCGCGTGGGTGACGGCGTTTCTGGCCACCGCCCGGCTGGGCGCGGTGGCGGTGCTGGTCAATCCCGAACTGCCCGCGGCCGACCACGCGTTCATCGCCCGGGACGCCGATCCGGTGCTGTGTGTGACGGGGCCGGGGCTGGAAGACCGGTTCGCCGAGGACCGGGCCCGGATCGGCGCCGACCAGTTGCTCGCGCTCACCGCGGTGGCGGAGCCGGCCGCCGCCCGGCCGGTCGACGCGCACACGCCGCTGTATGTGCAGTACACCTCGGGGACCACGGGCCGGCCCAAGGGGGTCGTGCACACGCACGGCGACCCGAAGACGTACCACGATCTCATCGGGCGGCGGCTGCTGCGGATCACCCCGGACGACGTCACCCTGTCGGTGTCGAAGCTGTACTTCGCCTACGGGTTCGGCAACGCCTTCGTCTTCCCGCTGTTCTCGGGCTCCTCTGCCGTCCTGGTCGACCGGCGCCCGAACCCGGCCGCGGTGGACGAGCTGGTGGCCCGGCACCGGGTGACGGTCCTGTACTCGGTGCCGTCGGCGTACGCGGCGCTGGTGGCCGACCGGGGCAGCGGGCACGGGGCGTGTTTCGCCTCGGTGCGGGCCGCGGTTTCGGCGGGCGAGGGGCTGCCGGCGGGGCTCGGGGCGCAGATCACCGAACTGCTGGGCGCGTCCGTGCTGGAGCAGATCGGCTCCACGGAGGCCGGTCACGCGTTCTGCGCGAACAGCTTCGAGCACAACCACCCGGGCACGGTGGGCCGTCCCGTCCCCGGCTTCGAGGTGGAGCTGCGCGACCGCGCGGGCCACCCGGTGCCGGACGGCGAGGAGGGCGAGCTGTGGGTGCGCGGGCCGACGGTGACGCCGGGCTACCTGAACCTGCCCGAGGAGACCGGGCGCGCTCTGGTCGGCGGCTGGCTCGCCACGCACGACCTGGCGGTCCGTGAACCCGACGGCGCGTACCGGCACTTGGGCCGCGCCGACGACATGGAGATGGTCGGCGGGATCACCGTCTCACCGCTGGAGGTGGAGGCCGTGCTGCGGACCCATCCGGCGGTGAAGGAGGTCGCGGTGGTGGCCGTCACCGACGCGAGCGGGACCAGCCGACTGCGCGCGTTCGTCGTCCCCCACGCACAGGACCGCGCACCACAGGGCCGAGTACCACAGGACCGCGCACCGGAGGACCGCACACCCCAGGACCGAGTACCGCAGGACCGCACACCGCAGGGCCACGCACCGCACACCCTCGCCGACCTCCAGGAAGAGCTCCTGAAGCTCGCCCGCGAACACCTCGCCGCCTTCAAGGTGCCCCGCAGTGTGAGTCTCGTCCCCTCCCTCCCCCGTACCCCCACCGGCAAGCTCCGCCGCCATCTGGTCCGCCAGGGCGCCTGGTGAGCACCATGGAAAGGAATCTCCCCATGCGAGAGCAGCAACCCCCCTTCGCCGACCGGGGGTTCTACCTGGGCCCGGTCTTCCGTGACGCCGCCGACCGGCACGGAGCCGTCTTCGTCACGCTCGACCGGCCCCTGGACACCCACCCCGACCTCGGTGTCGACCTCACCTACCCGGTCCTCGCGGACGCCGTCGAGGATCTGTCGGGGCGGCTGTGGGAGGCGGGGGTACGGCCTTCCGAGCAGGTCGTGGTCCACAAGACGGACAACGTCGACATCGTGCTGCTGACCTGCGCGGTCGCCCGGATCGGGGCGGTGCCGGTGCTGCTCTCCCCCGCACTGGCGGGCGAGGTGGTCGCGGAGCTGATCGAGCGGCTGCGGATGCCGTGGCTGGTGACCGACCGGGCCAAGCTGACAGGCCCCCTGAAGAACACGGGCCTGCGCGTACGGCGCGTGCTGTCCGTGGACGAGGCGCCGGGCGCGGACCCGCTGGCGAAGTTCGCCGGAGCCGAGCGTCCCGCCGCGGTGCGGCTGCATCCGCGGGAACCCGCCCTGATCACCCACAGTTCGGGGACCACGGGCCTGCCGAAGCTGGCGGTGCACTGCGCGAACACCATGTGGAACCGGCTGGTTCCACAGAAGGCGATGGGCTGGCCGACGCGCGGCGAGACGGCGGCGCTGCACATGTCGTTCGTGCACTCGCGCTTCTACCATCTGCTGGGCGTGCTGCTGCACTTCGGCAGCCCACTGCTCCTCATCACCGACCCGGACCCGGCGAAGGTGGGCCCGCTGCTCGTCCGGCACCGGCCCGGCATCGTGGAGACGCACCCCAACACCTTCGTGCTGTGGGAGGAGTTGGCTGACGCGCCCGGGGCGCCGCTGTCGCGGGTGCGGTCGTACGGCTCGACGTTCGACGCGATCCATCCGCGGACGGTACGGCGGCTGCTGGACGCCTCGAAGCGCCGTACGCCCTGGCTCGTCCAGCTGTACGGGCAGAGCGAGACCGGGCCGGTGGCCTTCCAGTGGTTCACCCGGCGCAGTGCGGCGCGGGCGGACGGGCGGCGGGTCGGCAGGGGGATACCCGGCTTCACCCGGATCCGGGTCACCGGGGCCGACGGACGGCCCACCGCGCCCGGGACGCCCGGCCGGATCGAGGCCCGTACCCGGGGCCGGATCCTCACCTACCTCGGCATGCAGGACCGCTACGACCGTCAACTCACCGAAGGATGGTGGGAGATGGGCGACATGGGTTACCGCAGCCGCCTCGGCACCCTGCATCTGATCGACCGGGAGATCGATCAGATCGACTCGGTGCACAGCAATCTGGAGATCGAGGACGTCCTGATGGAGCGGCTGGAGGAGCTGCGTGAGGTCGTCATCGTGCCGGGGGCGGACCGGGAGCCGGTGCCGGTGGTGTGCGTACGCGGCGAGCAGCCGCTGGACCGGGAGCGGTGGCGGGAGGCGACCGCCGATCTGCCGGCGATGGCGGAACCCCGGCAGTGGCGGTTCGACGAGCTGCCGATGACCGCGACCTGGAAGGTCAAGCGGGTCGAGATCACCCGGATGCTGACCGAAACCGAAGCCCATACCGCCGCCGGAACCGAGAGCGCCCGCGCGTGACCGCCGTCGTGGTGGTCGGCGCCGGCCCCGTGGGCCTGTCCGCGGCGCTCGCGCTGCGGGCCCGCGGGCTGCCGGTCGTCCTGCTGGAGGCGGACCCGAAGGACCGGGCGCGACCCGGCAGCCGGGCCCTGTTCGTGCACCGCGAGACCCTCGCGCTGCTCGACGGGATGCAGCCGGGGCTGGCCGGGGAGATCACGTCGTACGGCCGCACCTGGCAGACCAAGCGGACCCTGTACCGGGGGCGCGAGGTGTACGCCCGCACCTTCCCGGCGCCCAAAGGTCCGCCGCCCTTCACCAGCCTGCGCCAGGTGGACACCGAGCGCTTCCTGCGGGCCGCCTGCGAGCGGGCCGGGGTGGAGTTCGTGTGGGAGGCGCGGGTGACGGAGGTGCGGACCACCGCCAGAGGTGCCCGCCTCACCTGCGCGGACGGCCGGAAGTGGAACTGTTCCTACGCCGTCGCCGCCGACGGGGCCCACTCCGCGGTCCGGCGGGCGCTCGGCATCTCCATGGAGGGCGAGCGGGGCGAGGGTTTCCATGTGGTCGTGGACGTCGCCGACACGCCGGGCGCCGAGCTGCCGCCGGAGCGGGTCTTCCACTACGAGCACCCCGGGGTCGGCGGCCGCAGTGTGATGCGGGTGCCCTTCACCGGCGGGTTCCAGGTGGACCTGCAGTGCCGGGACGGGGACCTCCAGGAGGAGTTCGGGACCGAGGAGGCCGTACGGCGGTGGCTGCCGGCGGTGGTGGGCGAGGGGCACGGCGACCGCATCCTGTGGGTGTCGACGTACCACTTCCTGCGCAAGGTCGCGGCCTCCTTCACCGACCCGCACCGGCGGGTGCTGCTCGTCGGCGAGGCGGCGCACCTCTTCCCGCCCTTCGGGGCGCGCGGGATGAACAGCGGGATCGCGGACGCGGCGGCCGCGGCGGACGCCGTGGTCTCCGGGGTGGTGGAGCCGTTCGCGGACGTACGGCGTTCCGCGGCGCTGTTCAACAGCGAGGCGGCCGGTACCGCGCTGGACCATCTGCGGCCCCGGCGCCGGACCGTACGGCTGAGACAGCGGGCGGCGGCGGCGCTGTCGCCGGTGCTGCCGTGGTGCGGGGAGTGGCTGGAGCACGCGCCGTACGGGCCCCGGCACGGGGCGCCGGTGGTGGCCGGCGGAAAGTACTGACCGGCGTGGGGAAGGAGCGGCAGTGACACAACCGGCCATCACGGAGGGCCTGTTGACGTGGACCCCGGCGAGCGGACTGACCCCTGGAGCCCCTGCGCACCCGGCGGGCGGACTGACCCCGAGTGCCCCTGCGACACCGTCCGTCGGCCCCCTCCTCGTCGCCGACTCCTGGCTCGTCAGGGACGGTCAGGTCCGCGCCCTGGAACGGCACCGGGAGCGGTTCCTGCGGGCCTGCGGCGAGTGCGACGGGCCGCCGCTGCGCCGTCTCCTGGAGTTCTGGCAGGACATGACGGCCGCGCTGCCGCGCACCGGGGAGTGGTTTCCGCGGGTCGAACTCGGCGCGGACGCCAAGGAGTTGCGGCTGCTGATACGGCAGGCACCG